>JAXJTP010000144.1:0-2431 GCA_036309525.1 Acutalibacteraceae bacterium
GTACGATTGCGATAATAGCAATTACAAGAGCAGCGATTCCAAGTCCGATAAATAATGGAGCCTTGCTCTTCTTAGGTGCTGGGTTAACAGGAGCGCTAACAGGCATATGGTAAGCCATGTTATTGTCATAAGCAACGGAGTAAAGATTTTGTTGGTTAAATAAAAAAATAAAAGATGAGAGTGAATATCCTCAGTGATATAATGGTTTCGCTAAAAACAAACACCAAGAAGGAGTCACTCTCATGAATATTATAGCACTATTAGAAACTTTAGTGAATGGTTTATTAGAAACTGAGGAAAATTTTTTTAGTAACCCAAGAGATATCTATGCATTAGAAAAGGCTACAAAGGCTACAACAGACGCAGTTGCGGCAATGTTTATGTCTAATGTATTAAGTAGCATGGATGAAAAGATTTATAACTGTAGCTACCGCGAAGGTCGTTACAATGTTCAGCGAAAAGATAAAAGAACACTTGTAAGCTCAGTTGGTGATATTACATTTGATAGCACTTATTATAAAAGACTTACAGATGAAGGTGGATATGTATGCCTTCTTGAGGAAATGATGGGACTTTCAAAGCATGAAAGATTTACAGAAGAAGCAGAGGTTATGATGCTTACAGAAGCACTAAGAACTAGCTATTCAGAAGCGGCAAGAATAATACCAAGTAAATCAAAGATAACTAAAACAACAGTTATGAATAAGGTGCATCAGATAGTTGATGAAATACCGTACGAAGCGCCGAAGGAAAAGAAAGAGTATACATATCTGTTTATAGAAGCTGATGAAGACCATGTAGCAGAACAGCACGGTAGATGGGGCAAAAAAGAAGATAATAATGGTTTTATAAGTCGTCTTGCTTATGTGTATGAATATAAGCGTGAAACACTAGAATGTAAAGGTAGAAAAGAATTAGTAAATAAGTTTCACTTTGGTGGATTGTATCAAGGTCATGATGGAATTGAGAAGTTCTGGAATAATGTAAATGATTTTATATTGAAAACCTACGAAGTAGATAAGATAAAAAAGATATTTATAAGTGGAGATGGAGCACCATGGATAAAAAGTGGTGCTGATTATGTTGCGAAAGCAGTGTTTTGTGCAGATAAGTTTCACTTGATGAAATATATAAATGCAGCGTCGGGTCAGATGCTAGATGAAAAGGATATAGCTAAAGAAGAATTATGGCATCAGTTATATAAACGCTCAAGAAAAGGATTTAGGGAGTATACAGATGCAATGATTAAGTCTGCTAATAACACAGAACCAATAGAAAAACTTCAGACATATGTGTTAAATAACTGGTCAGCGGTAATGCTTTCGTTACATAGTGAAATAGTAGATGGTTGTAGTGCCGAAGGACATGTAAGTCATGTACTTTCAGATAGATTAAGTTCTCGTCCAATGGGATGGAGCCAGAGAGGCGCAGATAGAATGAGTAAGCTACGTTGTTACGAAAAGAATTATGGCAGAGAAAAGATAATAGACCTAGTGAAATATAGTAGAGAGCAAAGAAACTTAAAGCGTACAGGAACAGATGACGCCATAATAAAGCAAGTAAGTCTTAGACAGATAAAAGCGGATCATTACAATCAAGCGAGAAGCTACATCGAAAGAATACAAACAACCATACCAGGATATATAGCAAGAAAAACAATAAATATAAGAGAACATTTAAAGTTAATATAAAGTGGTGCGAAGGCGCATATATAATTATTCCTGCTTGATTATAGTTTATCTACAGAGGAATGGGCGTCAAGGATGCTGCGCACCGAAGGCTAAAGTCCTTGACTCCCATTCCACTGTAGATATAATATCAGCCAAGCAGGAATGATTAAGAGTGCTATAACGCCACTTTTGACAAATGAGGAAAACTGTTGTAAACTTGTGAAAACTAATTAGTGAAATCTTATGTCTTAGGGTCTCTCTTTTTTTTACTAACTGACAGTAAATTTACTCCATCTTTGTCTAAACATCTGTTGCTTTTTGACTTAAATAGTGTTAATATTTAAGTACAGAGAGATGATTCTGTACATCGGCTGAAAACAGAGGTGATGTAAATGATTAATAAAACGAAAGGAAAAGAGGTGGATAGTATGTCAACAATGAAACCAATACAAGCAACTCCTGAGTTGAGTGGTAAGGATGCTCAAGAATTGTTAAAACAAAGCAATATAGCACCTACAGTACACGCAGAAAAGAAAAATAATATGTTGCATAATGTCCTTACTAATATACGTAAAGCATGAGTTATTTAAAGGACGAAGATATTATTGATATTCAAAATAATGTGAGATTGTTGTCTATAAAGGAATTAGATGATATCTCACATTATTCTTTTGATAGTCATATTGAAGAATACAACGATTTTCTTAAGATTGCTGAAAAATTCTATGACCTGAATATTAGTAAAACATTTGTATTAATAC
>JAXJTP010000145.1:0-6077 GCA_036309525.1 Acutalibacteraceae bacterium
GGGTTTTACCCCTCGACCCCACCACCCTTTAAAAAGGGTGGACCCAAACTTTACGTTTTTCTCTATCGTAATTTGTGCGTTAGCCTGACAAACCCAAATTTGTCAACTAATCATATCTGCACAAAATCTTATACAAAAAACAAAAACCACCAACCACAGAATAATCTGTAGTTGGTGGTTTAAAATCAACTTAAACTAACTGTAGGCTAAACAATTAAAGCTCAGCGAAGTACTTAATTGTTCTAACCATCTGGCTTGTGTAGCTGTTCTCGTTATCATACCAAGAAACAACCTGAACCTGAGATGTACCGTTGTCCATGTTTGTAACCATTGTCTGAGTTGAATCGAATAGAGAACCGTAACGGATACCGATGATATCTGAAGATACGATCTCGTCCTCGTTGTAACCAAAGCTCTCTGAAGAAGCAGCCTTCATAGCAGCATTGATCTGCTCAACTGTAACTGTACCCTCAACAACAGCTGTTAGGATTGTTGTTGAACCTGTTGGAACTGGAACTCTCTGAGCAGCACCGATTAGCTTACCGTTTAGCTCTGGAATAACAAGACCGATAGCCTTAGCAGCACCTGTTGAGTTAGGTACGATGTTTACAGCACCAGCTCTAGCTCTTCTTAGGTCACCCTTTCTGTGAGGACCGTCAAGAACCATCTGATCACCTGTGTAAGCATGGATTGTAGCCATGATACCGCTCTTGATTGGAGCTAGATCGTTAAGAGCCTTAGCCATAGGAGCTAGGCAGTTTGTTGTACAAGAAGCAGCAGAAATGATCTTGTCATCAGCTGTTAGTGTGTTCTCGTTAACGCTGTAAACGATTGTCTTTAGATCGTTACCAGCTGGAGCAGAAATAACAACCTTCTTAGCACCTGCCTCTAGGTGAGCAGAAGCAGCAGCCTTTGAGCAGTAGAAGCCTGTACACTCTAGTACAACGTCTACATCTAGCTCGCCCCAAGGAATGTTCTTAGCGTCCTTCTCTGAGTAGATTGTGATCTCTTTGCCGTCTACTGTGATTGAGTTGTCTGAGCAAGTAACCTTGTCAGCTAGATCGTAACGACCCTGAGCTGAATCGTACTTTAGAAGATGAGCAAGCATCTTAGGATCTGTTAGATCGTTAATAGCTACAACCTCGTAACCCTCAGCTGTGAACATCTGTCTGAAAGCTAGACGACCGATACGGCCGAAACCGTTAATACCAACTTTAATTGCCATGATAATTACCTCCTGGAATTTTACTTACTGTTTTGGTGTATATGAGAATATCATATACACCATTAGTTAGTTAATTAAATATCAATCAGCACTTCTATTTTATAGCATTTTGCAAATAAATACAAGACCTTGAAAAAAATTTAACAGAAATTTCCGACATATTTTTAATTGAAATTGAAATTATTGTATGTGTTGCTGATTGCTACATAGATAACATATACAGTATTACCAAAAAATATAAAATTTATTACTTAGATTATTGCAAAATACTTTGTTTTTTGCTTTGGTAAGGTTGACAATAATTTGTAAAAATGTTATTCTAATAGAGGTATAAAACCATAGATATTTTATCTACTTTATCTAAATAGACTCTTATGAGCCTGTTATTATATATTTTTATTTAAATTTGAACTTTATTTTTAAATTTGTATATTTAAAGTATTTGTTTAAGGCATATTATTATGCCTGTATTTTTTACGTAGCTTTTAAGCTTCGTATCTAAAAAATTGAATATAGTATCCCTGATAACGGGCACCACGAGTTTATTACTAATTTTTATGGAATTAAAGATTATAAACAAAAGTCAAACAAGGAGGTGCCATTACAATGGATTTATGGTTAGTCATTGTGCTTATTGTAGCAGTGGGTGCTGTTGCTGGTGCAGTTGCTTTTTCTTTAGGTGTAAATCATCGCAAGAAAATAGCAGAGTCTGAAATTGGTTCAGCAGAGGCGGAAGCACAGCGTATTGTAAACAATGCTTACAAAGAGGCAGAGGCTAAAAAGAAGGAAGCTATTTTAGAGGCAAAAGATGAGATTCATCAGCTAAGAGAAAAGACCGAAAAAGAAGCTAATGACAGAAGACGAGAAATTCAACGTCAGGAGCGTCGTGTACAGTCTAAAGAGGAATCTATCGAGAAAAAGCTTGAGAACCTTGAGAAAAAGGAAGAAAAGCTTGCTCGTAAGCAAAAGGCTGTTGAGGATGAGCTTGCTGAGGCTGAGCGTATAAAGAACAGTCATCTTGAGGTTCTTGAGAACATTTCTGGCTTTACAAAGGAGCAGGCAAAAACTCTTATTCTGGAAAAAATTGATGAACAGCTTACTCACGAAAAGGCTTCAAAAATCATGGAATTTGAGCAACAGCTTAAGGACGAGTGTGATAAAAAAGCAAGAAATATTATTTCACTTGCTATTCAGCGTTGTGCAGCAGACCACGTTGCCGAGGCAACAGTATCTGTTGTGCCATTGCCAAACGACGAGATGAAGGGACGTATAATAGGTAGAGAGGGCAGAAATATTCGTGCTATTGAAACTATTACAGGTGTTGACCTTATAATTGATGATACACCAGAGGCTATTACAATATCCTGCTTTGAGCCTGTACGTCGTGAAATTGCAAGAGTTGCACTTGAACGACTTGTATCAGATGGTAGAATTCACCCAGCAAAGATTGAAGAAATGGTTGAAAAATCTCGTAAAGAGGTTGAGGCAACTATTAAGCAGGAGGGTGAAAGAACTGTTATCGAAACAGGTGTTAACGGTGTACACCCAGAGCTTGTAAAGCTACTTGGTCGTTTGCGTTACAGAACAAGCTATGGACAAAATGTGCTTAATCACTCAAAAGAGGTTTGCTATCTATCAGGAATGATTGCACAGGAGCTAGGCTTGAACCCTGCTGTAGCTAAGCGTGCAGGATTATTGCACGATATTGGTAAGGCATTAGACCACGAAATAGAGGGCTCACATATCGAAATAGGTGTTGATGTAGCTAAAAAGTACAAAGAAAGCGAAGCAGTTGTGCACGCTATTGCAGCACACCACGGAGATATAGAGGCTAAAACTGTAGTTGCTTGCATAGTACAGGCTGCAGATGCTATTTCAGCTGCAAGACCAGGTGCAAGAAGAGAAAACCTTGAAAACTACATTAAAAGACTTCAAAAGCTTGAAGAGGTTGCAATGTCGTTTGAGGGTGTTGAAAGCTCATTTGCTATTCAGGCAGGTAGAGAAGTACGAATTATGGTTAAGCCTGATGTTATTGATGACGACAGAATGGTTTTACTTGCTCGTGAAATCTGCGATAAAATCGAAGCTGACCTTGATTATCCAGGTCAAATTAAAGTAAACATTATAAGAGAAAGCCGTGCTATTGAGTACGCAAGATAAAATATCCTACTTAAAGATAAACAGGTTGCTTTTGAGCAACCTGTTATTTTTTTTCTTATATAATTGAAATATAGTCCACTATATGATATAATAACAGCGTACATAGGTACATAATGTATATGAGGAGGTCAATAGTTTATGAATTATAATATCGAAGGCGGAGTAATGCCAATTCTTGAGGTAAATCTTAATGACGGAGAAACAATCATAACACAGAATGGTGGTATGATATGGATGTCACCAAACCTAAAAATGGAAACAACAGCAGGTGGTGTTGGTGGTGCTGTAAAAAAGCTTTTCAGTGGTGAGCAGGTATTCCAGAATCGCTACACAGCTATGGGTGGTCCTGGCTTTATCACAATTGCACCTACCTTTATGGGTTCAATTATTCCATTTGAAATTACACCTAATACTCCAATAATCGTACAGAAGTCTGGCTTTTTGGCTAGCTCAACTGGTGTAGAGCTTGAGGTTTTCTTTAATAAAAAGGTTGGTGCTGGCTTTGTTGGTGGTGAAGGCTTTATTATGCAAAAGCTTACTGGTATGGGTACAGCATTTATTGAGATTGACGGCTACTGCAAGCAGTATAATCTTGGACCTGGTCAGCAGATTGTTGTAGATACAGGCAACTTGGCAGCTATGGATGCTACTTGTACTATGGATGTACAAAAAGTAGGTGGTGGCGTTAAGAATATGTTGTTTGGTGGCGAAGGCTTATTTAATACAGTTATTACTGGTCCAGGTAGAGTATTCCTACAGTCACATCCACTACCAACAATCGCAAGTGCACTTAGACCATATGTAGCTACTAACTAATTTTAGGTAAAGCTTATGTCAAAAGCTCCAAAGGATAATTCTGATACAAGCAATAGGCTTACAGAGGAACAGCTAAAGGAAAATCAAGCTAAGCTTGAAGAGTACGAAAGAATATTTAAAGTAGCATTAGTAGCTGTTGCACTTATGTTTTCTGTTATTGTTTGTATTGTAGCTGGTTTGATAATAAATAGTAAATAAAAAATACAGCTGTAAAAACAGCTTAAAAAATCCGAAATTCGTAAAAACGAGTTTCGGATTTTTGCTTTAACAGGATTGATTGTAGGATTTATATTTTCTTAAAAGATATTCGTAAAAATCCTCTGCGTACTGTGATTTTGGGAATCTGTTGTATAGCTCTATGATAAGCTCTCTTTTGCATACTGGATTTGAAATAGGTAGTAAAACAACATTTTTATTTTTTATGGTACCCCATGAATATTCAGGCCAGAATGCTATACCTGTGCCTGTACTGACTATGTTTTGTACAGCAACAGGAGAGTCTGACTCAAACAAAACCTTTGGCACAAAGCCTGCTTCTGAACAGAATTTATTACAAACAACACCAAAAAGTCGTGAGCTTGAAAGCATTACAAAATCCTCGTCCTTTACAAGGCTTAAATCAATAGCCTTATATGATGAGTACGGAGAGCTTTTAGGTACAGCAAGATAAATATTTTCTTCCTTAACAGAACGCTTTATGTAATGACCTGAGGAGCTTTCACGAAGTCCGTTAGTTGATATAACAATATCACAGCCACGCTTTAATGCGTTTTGTTCAAAATCAAATACGACATCAGGGTGATGCTTTCGGTAGCTGATTATTGCGTTTATTACAAAGTTAGAGGCTGCCAATATGTTAAGCTTTATTGTGTTGTTAACCTGACATTTCATCTGATCTATTTCAGCAGTAATGCTGTCAAACTCAGGTAGTATTATTTCAACCTTCTTTTTCAGATATTCACCAAATTCTGTAAGCTGTATATTTCTTCCTCTTTTTATAAAAAGAGAAACTCCAAGCTCATTTTCAAGTGATTTAATAGCCTGTGTTAAAGCAGGCTGAGCTATACATAGCTTTTCGGCAGCTTTGGTTACGTGCTGAAGCTTTGCGACCTCATAAAAATATTTCAGCTTTTGAATATCCATATAATCGCCTCTAATTCATAATTAAAACTTATCAATTTAATAAAAATTATATATTTTACTTTTGAGTTTGTCAAGGATATAATATAGTCAACGAAAAGAAAGAGGAGATAGAGAATTATGTTAGAGATTTGCGAATTTATTATGCTTGCTTGCTTTGGGTTATCGTGGCCGATTTCGGTTTATAAAAGTATAACCTCAAAATCGGCTAAGGGTAAAAGCTGTGTGTTTATAGTTGCCATTATTGTAGGCTATATTGCTGGTATAGTGGGAAAAATATATAGTGGACAGATAAATTTTGTATTAGCTCTATATTGCTTTAATTTGCTTATGGTTTCAGTAGATTTTGTTTTATACTTTATTAATAGGCATAACGAAAAGAAAAATACAGAGAGTACACAACAGCTATCTGTTGTATGATATAAAAATATAAACAGCTTTATGATAACACCGAGAAATGTTCAGAATTTAAGAATATTTCTCGGTGTTATTTTGTAGTAGAAAAGGCAAATTTGGGTTTGTCAGGCTAACGCACAAATTACGATAGAGAAAAACGTAAAGTTTGGGTCCACCCTTTTTAAAGGGTGGTGGGGTCGAGGGGTAAAACCCCTCGTGGGATTTTAAAGGGCGAAGCCCTTTAACTTCTCGTTAATTCCTAAAATGCCGTTGAAAACGGCATTTTAAAAGACGATTATGCGTTAAGGACTCCGTCCTTAAAACCTGTAAGGGGTTTCAC
>JAXJTP010000146.1:0-39274 GCA_036309525.1 Acutalibacteraceae bacterium
GGTAAAACCCCTCGTGGGATTTTACGCAATCAATCCCTACGGGATTGGTTACATTAGGCAAAGCCCTTTAACTTCTCGTTAATTCCTAATATGCCGTTGAAAACGGCATTTTAAAAAGACAATTATGCGTTAAGGACTCCGTCCTTAAAACCTGTAAGGGGTTTCACATAATGCAACCAATCCCTACGGGAGTGATTGTGGCAATCAATTTGCTTCGCAAATTGGTTGCATGACCCAAAAGCCTTTGAAAAGGCTTTACCCAAACTTCAAGTTTTGGTTTGTGCTAATCCGTAACTTCCCTACAAACCCGAATTTGTATATCGTTTTACTTCTTAACAACCTCTACACAAGAGTAATAAAGCATAATCAAAGCACCACTTAGCAGTAAGCCACCTATTATATCGCTGAACCAATGTACACCCGAAATAAGTCTGCCTATTACAGTTACAATAATAATAGCCATAGAAATTGTATTAACTATTTGCAATACAATTTTATTCTTTATTCTGCTTTTGAATTGCAACATTGCAGTACCCATTAAGCAACAGATAATCATTGTGTGTGACGATGGGTAAGATGCCTCTAAATAGCCATTCATTAAAACAGGTCTGTAATTAACAATGTTGATTTCAAAAAAGCAGTAGCATACAATTACTAAAATATAAAATGCACCTAGAATGTAAATATCAGGATCAACCTTTAAAAGGCTTTTTCTTTTTATTAATTGAATCAACCCAAACACAGCAAAGCTGAATGCAGTGAAAATTCCTACTAATCCAAGCCAGTCTGTAATATGGTACCAAATTATATTTTCGCCAGTTAAATTCCATATAAGCTGGTTAATGGTTGCAAGCCCTATTGTCGAGCTGTTGGGGCCAATGGGCTGTACATCTACCTTTAATACTAAAAGGGTGAGTAGTCCGAATAGGGCAAATAAAATACCCGTGGCTGTAAAATTTCTCTTTCTGTTTGTGTGCATAATAAAAACTCCTTATCACATATAATTTGAACTTCTGTCCGTAATCATTATGTGATAAGGAGCTGTGATACTCAAGAAACGCAGTGTTACAGTAACGACACGAATCGTATCATTGGCGTTTTAATGCGAAAAATCCCTTAATTATAAGAATGAACAGTAAAAACGCACCTGCGTATGGTTGGTTGCTCAGGATAAAACATAGCAAGCCGATAATGCTTAAAATTATAGATATGTGCTCTTTTTTATATTGCCAAAATCTGTTTTCAAGGTTTTGTAGTGCTAGTTGAAGAATACCCAAAAGTGTTGAAGCTACAATAAGTGTAATATACATAAGCTTCATATATGTAGAAATATCGGTTAATTGCATTATTGAAACCGATATATATTTTTCTCCGGACTGTTGACTGAAAAATGGAAGAAAGATTAAGAGGATTACCATACAGTCGATAAGTCCGAAAATAACAGTATTTGTTTTATGTGATTTTTCCTTTGAGTCTGTTTCGGCTACTATAATAAGCTCTTCGTTAGATAGAAGCTCATCAATAGAAACTAAAAACAGCTTTGATATAGCCTTTAAGGAGTCTATACTAGGATAGCCTCTGCCAGACTCCCATTTTGAAATAGCTGTACGAGAAACATACAATGCCTCTGCAAGCTCCTCCTGTGTCCAGCCCTTTTGCTTTCGTAGGGCTAAAAGCTTTTCGCTGAATTCCATAACGCTATCACGCTCCTTGCTTTCTGATAAATTCTATAGGCAAAATTAAAACTCAATACCCTTTCTGGCTCTTACACCTGTATCATATGGGTGTTTAATTTTTGACATATAGGTAACATAGTCTGCGTAGGTTAGTATGCTTTTATCTACATTATGACCTGTTAGAACAAGCTCTGTTGAATCTGGACATTTTTTAATAAGTGAAAGAACATCTGAAAGTGTGATAAAGCCTACATCAACAGCAGAGAAAATCTCGTCTGCTACTATCATATCGTAATTGTTTATATTCTCGACTATTAAATCAAATAAATCTAATACCTTTGCTTTGTATTCTATATGCTCCTCGGGAGAAAGGTCGAAAACGAATTTTACTTTTTGTGGTAGCTCTGGCAAGGTAATATTTGGAATACACTCCATAATTCTGCGTTCGCCACTGGTATCACCCTTGAAAAACTGTGTGAACAATATAGTATTACCGTTGCCTGCACTACGCATTGCTAAGCCTACAGAGGCTGTTGATTTACCCTTACCATCACCATAATAAATATGAACCATTTTATATCACTTCCTTTTAATATAGTATACCACGTAAATGCTATCAATTCAACGAAATACTACTTTACTTACTTGTTGGTAAATGATTTTAGTATATTTTATCAGTTGAATTTGCAATAAATTCATATTATAATAAAGAAAAGGAATAATGAAGATAAGGCTGGTGAAAAATATGAATTATGGTAAAAAGAAGCTTTTAATAAGAATAGTAGCTATTATATGTGCTATCCTTATTGTAGGATCAGTTGTATTGTCAGCAGTTGTTGGTTAATAACAGTTGTTGTGCAAAATTAACAAAAAGAAAAGCTAAAGTTGATTTAACTTCTACTAAATAAAACATATATCAAATCTGCTAAATGCTTGCAAAAACAGACCTCTTATGCTATAATAGTACCTGCGTGACTGCGACAGATATGCGATGAAGCGGGAGGTTGCGACTGAAAGATGTCGGTTTTTCCGTGGAGTATGTCCGATTTTAAACCGGGCGACAGAGAATATGTTTATTACAAGCTATGTATTATAGCACACCTTAGGGTTGCTGTGTGCAAAAATACTGCTTGGACGCTTTTCGACTATTTCCCGGGTTGACTTATGTCTATCCGGTTTTTAAATAGAGAGGGACGAAACACCCGGCAGGGTGTGAAGTTCTTAGAAAAGGGTTGCCCGCCAACTAACAATATTTAAGGAGGCGATGATTGTGGCAGTCAAGGAAAAGATTAGAATCAGACTAAAGGGTTACGACCATCAGTTAGTAGATCAGTCAGCAGAGAGAATAGTTGCTACTGCTAAGAAGACTGGTGCCAGAGTTTCAGGTCCAGTACCACTACCTACTGAGAAGCAGGTTGTAACAATCCTAAGAGCTGTTCATAAGTACAAGGACAGCCGTGAGCAGTTTGAGATTAGAACTCATAAGAGACTAATCGACATTCTAAGACCATCTAACAAGACGGTCGAGGCTTTAATGAGCTTAGAACTCCCTGCTGGTGTTGAAATCGAGATTAAGCTTTAATCTTAATTCCAACCAACCGGACAGTTGGGGTCAAGTTGGCAAAAGCCAACCAATAACCTTATAGGAGGCATTATAAATGCAGAAAGCACTGATTGGTAAGAAAATCGGTATGACACAGATTTTCGACGAAAAAGGTAACGTTGTACCTGTAACAGTTGTAGAAGCAGGCCCATGTGTTGTTTCTCAGAAGAAGACTGTTGAAAACGACGGATACGCATCAGTTCAGATCGGTTTCGGCGATTTGAAGGCTCACAAGGTAAACAAGCCAATGAAGGGTCACTTCGACAAGGCTGGTGTTGCTCCAAAGAGAACACTTCGTGAGTTCCGTTTTGAAGATGTAGATGCTTACAATGTAGGCGACATCCTAAAGGCAGATGTATTTGCAGCTGGAGACAAAGTAGACGTAACAGGCACAAGCAAGGGTAAGGGTTACGCTGGCGTTATTAAGCGTTGGAACTTCAGCAGACTAAAGGAAACACACGGTTCTGGTCCAGTAGCTAGACACGGTGGTTCTATGGGTGCTTGTTCAAGTCCTTCAAGAGTTTGGAAGGGTAAGAAAATGGCAGGTCACCTAGGTGCAGAAAAAGTTACAGTACAGAACCTAGCAGTAGTAAAGGTTGACGTAGAGAACAACCTAATCGCTATTAAGGGCGCTGTTCCAGGTCCTAACGGTGGAATCGTAGTAATTCGTGACACCGTAAAGGCGTAAGAAAGGAGGAGTTTAAATGCCTAATATAGCAGTACTAAATATGGCAGGTAAGGAAGTTTCAACAATGGAGCTTTCTGATGCAATATTCGCAATTGAGCCAAACGCTGCAGTTATGCACCACATGGTAGTAAACTACCTTGCAAATCAGCGTCAGGGCACACAGTCAGCATTAACAAGAGCTGAGGTTTCTGGTGGTGGTAGAAAGCCATGGAGACAGAAGGGTACAGGTCACGCTAGACAGGGTTCAACAAGAGCTCCACAGTGGACACACGGTGGTATCGTATTTGCTCCAAAGCCAAGAGATTACAGCTATACAGTAAATAAGAAGGTTAGAAGACTTGCTATGAAGTCAGCTTTCTCAGCTAAGGCTGCTAGCAACGACATCATTGTTATTGATGCTATCACAACAGATAAGTTCAGCACAAAGACAATGGTAGCTATGCTAGAAGCAGTAGGCAGTCAGAAGAAGGCTCTAATCGTTCTACCAACAGTTGATAAGAAGGTTATCAACTCTGCAAGAAACATTCCTGGCGTTAAGACAGCTCAGGTAAACGAGCTAAACGTTTACGATATGCTAAACGCAGATAAGCTAATCATCGCTAAGGAAGCAGTTGAGAAAATTCAGGAGGTGTACGCATAATGCTAGCACAGGATATCGTAATCAGACCAATCGTTACTGAGAAAAGTATGATGGGTATTGCTGATAAGAAGTACACTTTTGAGGTAGCTAAGGCTGCAAACAAAATAGAGATTGCTAAGGCAGTTGAAGAGCTGTTCAAGGTAAAGGTTGCTAAGGTTAACACAGTTAGCATGCGTGGCAAGCTTCGCCGTCAGGGCAGATATCAGGGTTACACAAAGAGCTGGAAGAAGGCCTATGTAACACTAACTGCAGACAGCAAACCAATTGAATTTTTTGAAGGCATGATGTAAGCCTGTAAAAATTTAAAATTTTAAACAGGCAGAATGTATGGGAATGCCATTTTCCCGCAAAGCCATCATGAGGAGAGTGAAAGACAATGGCTATTAAAGTATATAAACCTACCACAAATGCTAGGCGTAATATGTCTGTAACTGACTATTCTGTTCTTTCAAAGGTAGCACCTGAGAAGAGCTTGCTTGCTCCACTTAATAAGAAGGCAGGACGTAATAGCTACGGTAGAATTACTGTTCGTCACAGAGGCGGCGGTAACAGAAGAAAGTATCGTATTATCGATTTTAAGAGACAGAAGTTCGATGTACCAGCAACTGTAAAGTCACTAGAGTACGATCCAAACCGTTCAGCATTCATTGCTCTTGTAGAGTATGAGGATGGCGTTAAGAGCTACATCGTAGCACCTAACGGTCTAAAGGTTGGCGATAAGGTTGTAGCAGGTGAGTCAGCAGATATTAAGCCTGGTAACGCACTTCCACTTGCAAATATTCCAACAGGTACATTTATCCACAACGTAGAGCTTTACCCAGGTAAGGGTGCTCAGCTAGCAAGAGCTGCAGGTAATATGGCTCAGCTAATGGCTAAGGAGAACGGTCTAGCACTACTAAGACTACCTTCTGGCGAGCTAAGAAATGTACCAGTTAACTGTATGGCTACAATTGGTCAGGTAAGTAACACAGACCATGAGAACGTTAAGATCGGTAAGGCTGGTCGTAAGCGTAACATGGGTTGGAGACCAACAGTAAGAGGTTCTGTAATGAACCCTAATGACCACCCACACGGTGGTGGTGAGGGTAAGAGCCCTATCGGTCGTCCAGGTCCTGTTACTCCTTGGGGTAAACCAGCACTTGGTTACAAGACCAGAAAGAAGAAGAACCGTTCAGATAAGCTTATTGTAAAGCGTAGAAACGGTAAGTAATAGGCATACAGAAAGGAGCTTTACAAATGGGAAGAAGCATTAAAAAGGGACCTTATGTACAGCCTGTACTATACAAGAGGGTTCTAGAAATGAATGAAGCCGGTGAAAAGAAGATCCTAAAAACTTGGAGCAGATCTTCAACAATTTTCCCAGCTTTCGTAGGTCACACATTTGCAGTTCACGATGGACGCAAGCATGTACCGGTTTATGTAACTGAAGATATGGTTGGTCACAAGCTAGGCGAGTTCGCACCAACAAGAACATACAGAGGTCACGCCGGTTCTAAGACATCCAAGAGATAAGGCGGAAGGAGAGAATTAACATGGCAGAATCAAGGGCTTATCTAAAATATGTCCGTATTTCACCAAGAAAGGTTAAGATTGTACTTGATCTAATCAGAAACAAGCCAGCTGACCTAGCTATGGCTATTCTAAAGCACACTCCTAAGGCCGCTTGCGAGCCACTGGAAAAGCTGCTAAAATCAGCTATGGCAAACGCTGAAACAAATCACAATATGGACGTATCAAAACTATATATAGCAGAATGCTCAGTAAGTCAGGGTCCTACCCTAAAGAGAATTCGTCCAAGAGCACAGGGTCGTGCATATAGAATTGACAAGAAGACTTCTCACATCACATTAGTGCTAAAAGAAGCTGAATAATCTAAGGAGGAATTGCAATGGGCCAGAAAGTAAATCCACACGGTATGCGTGTTGGCGTTATTAAAGATTGGGACTCACGCTGGTTTGCAAGCAAGAGCAACTTTGGTGATCAGCTAGTAGAAGATTATAATCTTCGTAAAACACTAAAGAAGCAGCTATATGCAGCAGGTGTTCCTAAGATTGAAATTGAGCGTATTGAGCGTGAAGATTCAAAGGTAAAAATTAATATCCACTGTGCTAAGCCAGGTCTAGTTATTGGTAAGCAGGGTAGTGAGATTGAAAAGCTTCGCAAGCAGTGTGAGGCTATGCTGGGTAAAACAGTTAATATAAATGTTGTAGAGGTTAAGACACCAGATCTTAATGCTCAGCTAGTTGCAGAGAACATCGCAGCTCAGCTAGAGAACAGAATTTCATTCCGTCGTGCTATGAAGCAGTCAATCGGCAGAGCTATGAAGTTTGGTGCTAAGGGTATCAAGATTATGTGTTCAGGTCGTCTAGGTGGTGCAGAAATTGCTCGTTCAGAGACATACCACGAGGGTACAATTCCTCTACAGACACTAAGAGCAGATATCGACTACGGTTTTGCAGAGGCTGCAACAACATATGGTCGTATCGGTGTAAAAGTATGGCTTTACAGAGGCGAGGTTCTTAATGTAAACACAAACGAGAACAATCGTCGTAGCAGAAAGCCACGCAAGGAAGGAGGCAATAAATAATGCTGTTACCAAAGCGTGTTAAATACAGAAGAGTACACAGAGGTCGTATGACAGGTAAGGCTTACCGTGGCAATAAGCTTTCTTACGGTGAGTTTGGTCTACAGGCATTAGAGCCTTCTTGGATCACATCAAACCAGATCGAGGCAGCCCGTATCGCTATGACAAGATACTGCAAGAGATTTGGTAAGGTTTGGATTAAAATATTCCCAGATAAGCCAGTTACAGCAAAGCCTGCTGAAACTCGAATGGGTTCAGGTAAAGGTTCACCAGAGTATTGGGTAGCTGTTGTTAAGCCAGGCAGAATTATGTTCGAGCTTGGTGGCGTATCAGAGGAGACTGCAAGAGAAGCTATGAGACTTGCAGCTAATAAGCTACCAATCAAGTGTAAATTTGTTAAGAAAGAAACGGAGGGTGAGCAATAATGAAGGCTTCAGAGCTAAGAAATTTAAGTGTAGAAGAGCTTCAGGAGAAGCTCAAGAGCCTTAAAGAGGAACTATTTAACCTTCGCTTCCAATTGGCTATAAATCAGCTAGAGAACCCAATGCGTATCAGTGCTGTTAAAAAGGACATCGCAAGAGTACAAACTGTACTTACACAGATGGAAAAGAACAGCGCTAATGCCTAAGTAGAAGGAGGTTTAAGCCATGAGTGAAAGAAATCTAAGAAAAACCAATGTAGGTAAGGTTGTTAGCAACAAAATGGACAAGACAATCGTAGTTGCTATTGAGGACAGCGTAAAGCACCCACTATACGACAAGGTTGTTAAGAGAACAGCTAAGCTAAAGGTTCATGACGAGAACAACGAGTGTGGCATTGGCGATAGAGTAAAGATTATGCAAACTCGTCCTCTTTCTAAGGATAAGAGATGGAGACTAGTCGAGATTATTGAGAAGGCTAAATAATTTAGCCCAAGTTATAAAGGAGGAATTACTGTGATTCAACAGCAGACCTACCTAAAGGTTGCCGATAACACTGGAGCAAAAGAGTTAATGTGCATCCGAGTACTCGGCGGTACCAGAAGGAGATACGCAAACATCGGTGACGTTGTAGTTGCTTCTGTTAAAAAGGCAGCACCAGGCGGCGTTGTAAAAAAAGGCGATGTAGTTAAAGCAGTTATCGTGCGTTCAGCAAAGGGCGTACGTCGTGAAGACGGCACATATATTCGTTTCGACGAAAATGCAGCTGTTATTATTAAGGAAGACAAGAATCCAAAGGGTACACGTATCTTTGGACCAGTTGCTAGAGAGCTTCGTGATAAGGATTACATGAAGATTCTTAGCCTTGCTCCTGAAGTTCTTTAATGGAGGTGCTCACTTATGATAAATAAAGTTCATGTTAAAACAGGTGACACTGTTGTAGTATTAAGCGGTAAGAACAAGGGTAAAAAAGGCAAGGTAATGGCTGTAAGCCCAAAAGAAGGCAAGGTTATCGTAGAGAACGTTAACATGGTATCAAAGCATATCAAGCCAAGAAGAATGGGTGAAGCAGGCGGTATCGTAAAGGCTGAGGGTGCTATGTATGCATCTAAGGTTCAGATCGTTTGCCCTCGTTGCAAGAAGCCAACTCGTATCGGTCATAAGATTAACGAGGACGGCACAAAGAACCGCATCTGCAGAAAATGCGGAGAGATTTTGTAAGGAGGATTATAAGAAATGGCAAGACTAAAAGACTTTTATAAAAGCGATGTTGCACCAAAACTTATGGAAAAGTTCTCCTACAAAAGTGTAATGGAGATTCCAAAGCTAGATAAAATCGTTATTAATGTTGGTGCTGGCGAGGCTAGAGAAAACTCAAAGGTTCTCGACGCAATAGTAAGAGATCTTGGAATTATCACAGGTCAGAAGGCTCACATCTGTCGTGCTAAGAAGTCAGTTGCTAACTTTAAGCTAAGAGAGGGTATGCCAATCGGTGCTAAGGTTACACTAAGAGGCGAGAGAATGTACGAGTTCCTAGACAGACTATTCAATGTTGCACTACCAAGAGTACGTGACTTCAGAGGTATTAATGCTAATGGCTTTGATGGACGTGGTAACTACAACATGGGTCTTAAGGAACAGCTTATCTTCCCTGAGATTGAGTACGATAAGATTGACAAGGTTAGAGGTATGGACATTTGTTTTGTTACTACCGCTAAGACAGACGAAGAGGCTCGTGAGCTACTAACACTTATGGGCGCTCCATTCGCGAAATAAGGAGGTATTGTCGTGGCTAAAACAGCAATGAAAGTTAAGCAGCAGAGAACACAGAAGTTTTCTACTAGAGAGTACAACAGATGCAACATCTGCGGCAGACCACACGCTTATCTTCGTAAGTACGGAGTATGCCGTATTTGTTTCAGAGAGTTAGCTTATAAGGGCCAGATTCCAGGCGTTAAAAAGGCAAGCTGGTAATAAACGAAGGAGGTTAATGTTATGCAGATTACTGATCCAATAGCAGACTTACTTACAAGAATTCGTAATGCAAGCTCTGCGAAGCACGATTCTGTAGAGATTCCTGCTTCAAATATGAAGAAGGCTATATGCCAGATTTTGTTAGACGAAGGCTACATTAAGGATTTTACTGTAGTTGAAGATGGCAAGCAGGGCGTTATTACTGTTACTCTTAAGTATCTTGAGGGCAAGAAGCCTGTTATCACAGGTCTAAGAAGAGTATCTAAGCCAGGTTTGCGTAGATATAGCAATGTTGAGGATATGCCAAAGGTTATTAAGGGCCTAGGCGTAGCTATCGTTTCAACTTCTAAGGGCGTTATGACAGACCGTCAGGCTCGTAAAGAAAACGTAGGTGGCGAAATCCTAGCATTTGTATGGTAAGGAGGTGCGAGAATTGGCTGAATTAGAAATCAAATTATCTCGAATTGGAAGAAAACCTATAAATATTCCCGCTGGTGTTGACGTTAAGTTTGACAACGGTGTTTTGACAGTAAAGGGACCAAAGGGTACTCTAACACAGAAGATTCACCCAAATATGATCGTTGAGATCGCTGCTGATGCAGTAGAAATTAAGGTTCCAGACGATAAGTCACCAAAGGCTATTAAGCAGAACAGAGCTCTTCACGGCCTAACTCGTTCACTTGTTGCTAATATGGTTACAGGTGTAACAGAGGGCTACCAGAAGAAGCTAGAGGTTAAGGGCGTAGGTTACCGTGTACAGAAGAAGGGCAAGGAGCTAGTAATGAACCTTGGTTATTCACATCAGGTAATCTTTACAGATACAGCAGATGTTACTATCGAAGCTCCAGACCCAAATACAATCATTGTTTCAGGTGCTGATAAGCAGAAGGTTGGTCAGATGGCAGCTGAGATAAGAGAGAAGCGTCCACCAGAGCCATATAAGGGCAAGGGTATTAAGTACGCTGACGAAGTTATTCGTCGTAAAGAAGGTAAAGCTGGTAAAGGCAAGAAGTAATTAAGGAGTGAAACATTATGGTATCAAAGGCAGATAAAAATAAAGCCCGTTTAAAGCGTCATACAAGAGTACGCAGTAAGATTAGCGGTTGTGCAGAATGCCCACGCCTAAACGTGTTCCGCTCAAATACAAACATTTACGCTCAGATTATTGACGATGTAAATGGTGTTACTCTTGCATCTGCTTCTTCTCTAGAGTTAGAGGGTAACGGCGGAAACAAAGAGGCAGCTTTCAAGGTTGGCGAGGCTATCGCTAAAAAGGCTGCTGACAAAGGCATCACCGAGGTAGTATTCGACCGCGGTGGATATATTTACCACGGCCGTGTCAAGGAATTGGCCGAAGGCGCTCGTCAGGGCGGCCTCAAGTTCTAAGAAGGGGAGGAAATAACTTTGGCTATTATTGACGCATCAACATTAGATTTGCAAGAGCGTGTTGTTACAATCAACCGTGTATCAAAAACAGTTAAGGGTGGCCGTATCTTCAAGTTTGCTGCTCTAGTAGTAGTAGGCGACGGCAACGGAATCGTAGGCTTTGGTATTGGTAAGGCTGGCGAGGTTCCAGACGCTATCCGTAAGGGTATTGAGGATGCTAAGAAGAACCTAATTAAGGTTTCTCTAAAGGGCACAACAATCCCTCACGAGGTTATCGGCGAGTTCGGTGCAGGTAGAGTTCTTATGAAGCCTGCTGCTGCCGGTACTGGTGTTATCGCTGGTGGTCCTGTTCGTGCAGTTATCGAGGCTGTAGGTATTAAGGATATCAGAACAAAGGCGTTAAGATCAAATAACCCTTGTAATGTAGTTAGAGCAACACTAGCTGGTCTTGCTTCACTACGTTCAGCTGAGGAAATTGCTGCTATTCGTGGCAAATCAGTAAAAGAGATTTTATAATAGGAGGGCAGCAAGATGGCAAATGTAAATATTAAGCTTGTAAGAAGTCTTATAGGCTGTAAAAAGGACCAAATTGCAACAGCCCAGGCACTTGGTCTGAAGAAAATTGGCGATGTTACAACTCAGCCAGACAATCCTCAGACTAAAGGTAAGGTTGCTAAAATAGCTCACCTTATCGAGGTAAGCGAAGCGTAAGCAAGGAGGTGCTCTAGATATGAAGTTGCATGAACTATCACCTGTTGAGGGTTCTAAGAAGGCTGTAAAGCGTATCGGTCGTGGACATGGTTCAGGACAGGGTAAAACAGCAGGTAAGGGTCACAAAGGACAGAAGGCTAGATCAGGCGGTGGCGTAAGACCAGGCTTTGAGGGTGGCCAGATGCCAATGCAGAGACGTCTACCAAAGAGAGGCTTTAACAATATTTTCGCTAAGACAATCGTAGCTGTTAATGTTGGTAGCCTTAACAAGTTTGAAGATGGTGCTGTTGTAGATACAGATGCACTAATCAAGGCTGGTTTGGTAAAGAACTCTTTTGACAGCATTAAAATTTTAGGTAATGGTAACCTTACAAAGAAGTTAGAGGTAAAGGTTGCTGCATATTCCGCTTCTGCAAAGGAAAAGATTGAGGCAGCAGGCGGAAAGGCAGAGGTGGTTTGATGTTAAAAACCATTAGTAATGCTTTTAAGGTTCCTGACCTTCGTAAAAAGTTACTATTTACTCTACTAATGATAATCGTATTCAGAATTGGTTCAGTTATTCCTGTTCCATTTCTGGATATGGTAGCACTAGAAAATACAATGAAAAATCTAACATCAAACGGTTCAATGTTTGCATACTTAGATACATTGTCTGGTGGTGCTTTTGCAAACGCCACATTGTTCGCAATGGGTGTTACTCCATACATCAACAGTTCAATTATTATTCAGCTACTTTCAGTTGCTATTCCTTATCTTGAGAATTTATCGAAAGAGGGCGAAGAGGGCAGAAAGAAGCTATCTGCAATCACAAGATATACAACAGTTATCCTTGGCTTGATTCAGGGTATTGCTTATTTCTTATTCTTAAAGAAGAGTAATATTTTAAGCTATGGACAGGGCTTTGAGATGATTTTCTCAGCAGTTGTAATCGTACTTGTATTTACAGCAGGTACAGCTCTTATGATGTGGATGGGTGAGCAGATTAACCAGTACGGTATCGGTAACGGTATTTCAATTCTATTGTTTGCTGGTATTATCGCTCGTTTCCCACTTATCGTTACACAGTTGGTTGAATACTGGAACATTGCTATGCAGGGTACAACAAAATACTTTGTATTGGTTCCACTATTTGTTGTTATCTTCCTTGGCGTTATGTGGATTATTACATTTATGCAGGACGCAGAGAGAAGAATTCCAATTCAGTATGCCAAGAGAGTTGTTGGCAGAAAGATGTATGGTGGTCAGAGCAGTCACCTACCTATTAAGGTAACACTAGGTGGCGTTCTACCAATTATTTTCGCTAGCTCAATCCTATCTATCCCATCAACAATCAGATTGTTCACTCCTAAGGTAACAGGTGGCTGGGCAACATTCCTAGATTTGTTCAGATCAGATAGCTGGGTTTATGCTATACTGTATTTCATTTTGATTATATTGTTTGCATATTTCTATACTTCAATTCAGTATAATCCAATAGAAATGTCTAATAATCTTCGTCAGAACAACGGTACAATTCCAGGTATCCGTCCTGGTAAGCCAACATCTGACTTTATTGCAAAGATTTTGTCAAGAATAACACTAATCGGTGCTCTATTCCTAGCAGTAATTGCAATTGTTCCAATTATTTATGGTAATCTAACTGGTATGTCAGCTATGTCTCTTGGTGGTACTTCAATCATCATCGTAGTTGGTGTATGTCTAGAAACTATCAAGCAGATGGAATCTCAGATGATGATGCGTCATTATAAGGGATTCCTAGACTAAGAATTGGAGGAGAAGGTTATGAATATTATTTTATTAGGTGCACCTGGTGCTGGTAAAGGCACTCAGGCAGAGAAGATTTGCGAATATCTAAATATTCCAACTATCTCTACGGGTAATATTATCCGTGCAGCGTTGAAGAGCGGTACAGAGATGGGTCTAAAGGCTAAGTCATTTATGGACGCTGGCCAGCTAGTTCCAGATGATGTTGTAATCGGCATTATTAAAGAAAGACTAGCAGAGGACGACTGTCAGAATGGTTTTATCCTAGACGGTTTCCCAAGAACTATCCCTCAGGCCGTGGCTCTGGACGAAATGGGTGTTGAGATCAACAAGGTTGTTGATATTGAGGTGCCAGATGAGGAAATCATCAAGAGAATGTCCGGACGCCGTGTTTGTGAAAAGTGTGGTGCAAGCTATCACCTTGAGTTTAAAAAGCCAAGTAAGGATGGCGTGTGCAACTTTTGTACAGGTGCCCTTGTTCAACGCAAGGACGATCACCCAGACACTGTAAATTCCCGTCTGAAGGTTTATCATGAAGAGACTGAGCCTCTAAAGGACTACTACGAAAAGCAGGGTAAGCTTGCTGTAGTAGATGGCAAGAATGAAATTGCTACTATTACTGCTCTTATTCTTAAGGAGCTAGAGGATTAATAGAATGATAGTGCTTAAGACTAAACGCGAATTAGAATTAATGCGTGAGGCTTGCAGAATTTCTGCAAATGCACTTAAAGAAGCCGGAAAGGCTGTTCAGCCGGGCGTGTCTACTCAAGAAATTGACGACATTGTTCGTAAATATATCCAAGGGCAAGGTGCTACACCTTCGTTCCTTGGATATGGCGGATTTCCAGCAAGTGCATGTATTTCAGTTAATGATGTGGTTATCCATGGCATACCAAGTAAAAAGCAGATTTTAAAAAGTGGAGATATTGTCAGCGTTGACGTTGGTGCTTTTATAGACGGCTTTCACGGTGATAATGCCTACACATTTGCATGTGGTGATATTTCAAAGGAAGCTGAGGCTTTACTAAAGGCAACAGAAGAAAGCTTGTACGAGGGTATTAAGCAGGCTGTTGCTGGTAACAGAGTAGGAGATATTGGCAATGCAGTGCAAAGGTATGTCGAAGATCGCAGTTACTCGGTGGTACGAGATTTTGTCGGCCATGGCGTAGGTGCGAAATTACATGAAGATCCTAGTGTACCCAATTACGGTACCGCTGGTAGAGGTGTAAGATTGCTACCGGGTATGACAATCGCAATTGAGCCGATGATAGTAGCCGGAAAGCATAATGTAAAGGTGCTTGATGATGACTGGACAACAGTTACAGTAGATGGTAGCTTAGCTGCACATTTTGAGCATACAGTTGCTATTACACCAAACGGACCTGTTATAATGACAATACCTGACTAAGAGGTGAGCTATGAAGGCAGGTCAAATAGTTAAATCTACTGCAGGTAGAGATAAAAACACTTTCTTTGTTGTTACAGAGGTTGTTGGCACATACGCAGTGATTTGCGACGGTAAGCACAGACCGCTGGAAAAACCGAAGATGAAAAAGCTAAAGCATTTAAGTGAAACTGCTTTTACAGCAGACTTAAATCAGGTGAAAACGAACAAGGAATTCAGAAGGGTTTTACATCGATTTAATTTTGAGTGATTGATTACCGTAAGGAGGATAAGAGTTATGTCTAAGCAGGATGTAATCGAGATTGAGGGTACAGTAACAGAAGCACTTCCTAACGCACAGTTTAAGGTAGAGCTTCCAAACGGTCATATAATATTGGCTCATATTTCAGGTAAACTAAGAATGAACTTTATCAGAATTTTACCTGGAGATAAGGTAACAGTAGAAATGTCACCATACGATTTAACTCGTGGCCGTATTACATGGCGTAGTAAATAATAAGAATTAAGACTTTTATTTAAAAGAAAGGAATGATTACACAATGAAAGTCAGACCTTCAGTAAAGAAAATTTGCGATAAGTGCAAGGTTATTAAGCGTAAGGGTAAGGTAATGGTTATCTGCGAAAATCCTAAGCACAAGCAGCGTCAGGGTTAATTAAATAATCATTGACAAATTAAGCTAATTATACTATAATAAAAATATTGACTAATTATAATGGAGGTGCAACATATGGCTCGTATAGCAGGTGTAGATTTACCAAGAGATAAAAGAGTTGAGATCGGCTTGACTTATATTTATGGTATCGGACGCAAAACTGCAAGTGACATAATTGCTGCAACAGGTATTAATCCTGATACTCGTGTTAGAGATCTAACAGAGGATGAGGTTTCTAAGTTAAGAGAATATATTGACCATAACTGCGTTGTTGAGGGTGACCTAAGACGTGACATCGCATTTGATATTAAGAGACTAATCGAAATTGGCTGTTATCGTGGTGTTCGTCACCGTAAGGGTCTTCCAGTAAGAGGTCAGCGTTCAAAGACAAACGCTCGTACTCGTAAGGGCCCAAGAAAGACAATGGCTAACAAGAAGAAGTAAGGAGGGAAATGACCAATGGCAGCACCTAAGGGTAAGAAGACTGCAGTGCGTAGACGCCGTGAGCGTAAGAATATTGAGCGTGGTGCAGCACACATTCAGTCAACATTTAACAATACAATCGTAACAATTACAGATACACAGGGCAATGCTATTTCATGGGCAAGTGCCGGCGAATTAGGCTTCAGAGGTTCAAGAAAATCTACTCCTTTCGCAGCTCAGTCAGCAGCAGAAACAGCAGCTAAAGCAGCTATGGAGCACGGTATGAAGACAGTTGAAGTATACGTAAAGGGTCCTGGTGCAGGTAGAGAAGCTGCAATCAGAGCTTTACAGTCAGCAGGTCTTGAAGTTAACATGATTAAAGATGTTACTCCAATTCCTCACAACGGATGTCGTCCTCCAAAGAGAAGACGTGTATAACAGATAAGAGGAGGAAATACTTATGGCAAAGAATATGCAGCCAATCGCAAAGCGTTGCAGAACACTTGGCATTGAGCCTTCTGTAATGGGCTACAACAAGAAAACTTCTAACAGAAATCCTAACGGTAACGCTAGAAGAAAGAAGAGCGAGTATAGCCTTCAGCTAACAGAGAAGCAGAAGGTAAAGTTTATATATGGTATTATGGAGAAGCAGTTCCGTCATTATTATGATCAGGCTGCTAAGGCAGAGGGTAAAACAGGTACTGTTCTACTAACAACAATCGAGCGTCGTCTTGATAACGTTGTATTCAGACTAGGTCTTGCTTCAACAAGAAGAGAAGCTAGACAGCTTGTTAGCCATGCTCACTTCACAGTAAATGGCAAGAAGGTAAACATTCCTTCATACCTAATCAAGGTTGGAGATGTAATTAAGGTTTCTGAGAAGAGCCGTGCTACAAATAGATTTAAGGCTATCGCTGAGGGCGAGTCAAAGTCTATTGCTGCTCCAAAGTGGTTAGAGAAGGATGCTGACCTACTAGGTGGTAAGGTTATAGCTGCTCCAGAGAGAGAAGATATCGACTTCCCAGTTGAAGAGCATCTTATCGTTGAGTTGTACTCCAAGTAATCCTGAATTATTTTTTGTAGGTTTACACATATTTGTGGCATAATGCCGTCGAATGCAAATAGGAGGTTCGCTGATGATAGAAATTGAAAAGCCAAGAATAGATGTTGAAAATTTGTCCGAGGATGGTTCCTACGGTAGATTTGTTGTTGAGCCACTGGAAAGAGGCTTTGGCAACACACTTGGTAATAGCCTTAGACGAGTTCTTCTTTCTTCACTTGAGGGTGTAGCAGTTAAATCTATTAAGATTAACGGTGCTGGTGGCCCTGTATTACACGAATTTTCTACAATTCCTGGTGTAAAAGAAGATGTTACTCAGATCGTTCTTAACATGAAGGGTCTTACTGCCAAGCTACACTGTAATGGTGAGAAAACAGTAGAGATTAACGCCGAGGGTCCTTGTGTGGTTACTGCTGCGTCTATTTCTGCTGATAGTGAGGTAGAAATTCTAAATCCTGAAATGCATATTGCTACTCTTGATGACGATGCAAAGCTTTATATGGAAATTACTCTTGATAAGGGCAGAGGTTATGTTCCTGGTGAGCGTAATAAAGCTCTTATGAGCAATAATGTTATAGGATTATTGCCTATTGACTCAATCTATACACCTGTACTTAAGGTGAATTATACAGTTGAGAACACTCGTGTTGGTCAGATTACTGACTACGATAAGCTATCATTAGATGTTTGGACTAACGGTGTAATTACTGCACAGGAGGCAGTATCACTGGCTGCTAAGGTTCTAACTGAGCACCTTAATTTGTTTGTATACCTTTCAGATAAGGGTTCTACTACAGAGATTATGGTAGAAAAGGATGACAAGGGTAAGGAAAAGGTTCTTGAAATGACTATTGAAGAGCTTGACCTTTCTGTTCGTTCCTTTAACTGCCTGAAGCGTGCAGGTATTAACACAGTTGAGGATCTTATCAACAAGTCTCAGGACGATATGATGAAAGTTCGTAACCTTGGACGAAAGTCTTTGGAGGAAGTTATAGACAAGCTAGAGTCTTTAGGCTTCTCTCTACAAAGCGATGAAGAATAATTATTAAATTTGATATAAAACTTATGCAAAGGAGTGAATTACAATGCCAGGTACAAGAAAGTTGGGAAGAGCTACTTCTCACAGAATAGCAATGCTAAGAGGCATGGTTACTTTCCTTTTTGAAAACGGAAAAATCGAAACAACATTAACTCGTGCTAAAGAAGTAAGAGCTATGGCAGAGAAAATGATTACAATAGCTAAGGTAGAAAGCCTACACAACAAGCGTATGGTTATGTCTTTCGTAACTAAGGAAGATGTTGCTACAAAGCTATTTAAAGAGATTGCACCTAAGTATGCAGATAAAAACGGTGGTTACACTCGTATTACAAAGCTAGGTCCACGTCGTGGCGATGCAGCAGAGATGGCTGTTATCGAGCTTATCTAATTAGCACTTTTTACAGGCGACGCTAAGCGTCGCCTGTTTTGCTGTTTATATTAAAGAATAGAGTCAATACTATTTATTATAAATTTCTGCCCGTAATAAAATGGATATTATATCAGATTCCGACTCTGGCTTTGTAGGTTCGATTCCTACCGGGTGGGCCAAAAAAAACGACTATCTTTTATACAGAGATAGTCGTTTTTTCTTGTGTATTTATTTTTTATCCAATATTTATTATAGAACTCTAGGACTTGATTTAAAAAGAAAAGGTGCTGGATTTTGTTGCAAACCGAGGGATTTTAAAACGAAAACAACAAATTTACTGATGTATTTCGAGTAGTTCCAATGTAGAAATCACCGATTTTGGGACAAAATAGAAAATTCTTTTTATTTTTCAAACAAGCTCTGATATTCAGATAAAAATTAATTCTATTCTGATCTAACAAGCCGACATTTTTTGTCACATTTTTATCTGGACCTTATAGCCTATTCTGGTAAGCTCCCATTCTTGCTTTGGAATGCTATTCGTTATTTAAAAATGCTCGGAAATCTTATATACTATTCAGAACAGAAAAAGTATTATAGTTGTTTTTTCAATTCCATTAACAAATCTTTTTTCTTTTTTCTTGAAGCTGGGTGTGGCATATAAATTACCTTGCCAGAATAATTTTGTATATGTTTATCGAAAATAGTTCCTGTGCCACAACATACAATTACTTTCGGATTTATTATTTGAATTTCTTTTTTTAATACTTCTCCAACAACAGAGCTTTTTGCCAATCGGTTATATTCCTTTTTACTCTGCTCACTTCCACGTACCTTATTGATATTAGTAAAA
Organism: Acutalibacteraceae bacterium; assembly: GCA_036309525.1. Taxonomy (GTDB): domain Bacteria; phylum Bacillota; class Clostridia; order Oscillospirales; family Acutalibacteraceae; genus CAG-964. The sequence goes on from JAXJTP010000146.1 coordinate 19,249, forward strand.
GCAATTTGTCCTATATGTTTAATTGTTTCTTTTTTAAATGAAGAAAGCTCTTCGATTGGTGTGTCTGGTGATTTTATAAGTAATACCCAGCGTCCAATATTGTACCACATATTTGGATGTTGTTTAATATGGCTTTTGTCTTTAAAATCTTTCTCAGTTATATCGCACATCCAGTTACGAAACAAGCAACCTTTTTCATAATCTTTATTATCCCAACCATTCGTTTCACGACAAATAAAAAGGATTCCGTTATCAGTATCATATTTTTGAATGTTTATAATACCAAATTCATTGATACGAGAAGGGGGAGTAGTATTAAATGCTTTCTTCCATTCCACTAAAAAATCTGGTGTATATTTATTATATAAATTAACCAATTCTGCATTTATATGCTTGTTTTTCTTTACATCAATCATTTTAAATTCTCGATTCATTATGTTCTTAACTATATTATGTTTTCATTATAAAAAGCAATAGGGACACCAACAAGGGTGTCCCACAAGCTCGAATTATTAATTATTCCTCTGTTGCAACAGCTGGAGTAGCGATAGCTCTTGTTACCTTACCTGAACGTAGGCAACGAGTACAAGCGTAAACACGCTTTGGAGAACCATCTACAATAGCCTTTACACGCTGAACGTTTGGCTTCCATGTTCTGTTTGATCTTCTGTGTGAGTGAGAAACCTTAATACCAAAAGTAACACCCTTACCACAAATTTCGCATTTTGCCATATCTCGGCACCTCCTTAAGTGCTATTTTAAACTTATATGAATACAACGTCTTATATGATAACAGATTTTCCGAAAAAATGCAATACTTTTTAAAAAAATATTAAAGCTTAATATACTTAATATTCTGCAAAAATATGGTATTTATAAAATTATTTTTATCAGATTAATTATGTTTATTTCTTAGAAAAAAGTATTATAAATGCTTGACAAGCCTTGAAAAAGTTGCTAAAATAAACTTGTTATGCGTGTGATGTATGCGTATTAATAAATTTAATCCTTGTCCCATTTTATGGGGCCAAATGTCCAGAAGGAGGTGCAACGAAGATGTCAGAAATTATGAGCAAATATGAGTCAGTAATGGTTATCTCTATGAAGCTTGGCGAAGAGGGTATCCAGAAGCTAATCGAAAAGTTTAAGGCTCTTATCGAGAAGAATGCTACACTTGACACAGTTGACGAATGGGGTAAGCGTAGACTTGCTTATATGATCAACAAAGAGTCAGAGGGCTACTATGTTCTATTTAATTTCACAAGTAATGCTGATTTCCCAGCTGAGCTTGACAGACGCTACAAGATTACAGACGGCGTTCTAAGAACACTTATCATCAAGAAGGATGAGGAGTAATTTATAGCGAAAAGAAATTATTGAATAGATTTTACGTAGTGGAGAGATGATAGTATATGTTGAATAGAGTAGTTATAATGGGTCGTTTAGTTGCTGAGCCAGAGCTAAAAACAACAGGCTCAGGAATATCTGTATCAAGCTTTTCTGTTGCAGTAGATCGCAACTATGTAAAGCAGGGTACAGAGCGACAGACAGATTTTATTAATGTAGTTGCTTGGCGACAGACTGCTGAATTTGTATGCAAGTATTTCGCTAAAGGTCAGCTAATAGCTTTAGAGGGTTCATTACAGACTAGATCATATCAGGACAGAGACGGTCACAACCGTTATGTAACTGAGGTAGTAGCTGATAATGTATTCTTTACAGGCGACAGAAGAGAGAGAACCTCTAATGGTAGCTATGGTAACTATGGTGTACCAACACCACAGGAGCCACCAATGCCAAATAACACAGTAAACACTTATACAAGTGGTATGCCTGAGGATTTTGAGGAGCTACCTGGAGATGACGATCTTCCATTTTAATTTTAACTAACGCAATTTTAAAAATTGTAGACTATATAAAGGAGCGATAAACATGGCTGAGAGACCAGAGAAGGATAACCGCCGTGGTGGCCGTAAGGGTCGTAGAAAGGTTTGTGCTTTCTGCGTAGATAAGGTTGAGAATATCGATTATAAAGATGTTGCAAGACTTCGCCGTTATGTTTCTGAGAGAGGAAAGATTCTTCCAAGAAGACTAACAGGTACTTGTGCACACCACCAGCGTGAGCTAACAGTTGCTATTAAGAGAGCAAGACACATTGCTTTACTACCATATACAAGTGACTGATATTAATTAGTTATTAAGCCGTCGGCATTTGCCGACGGCTTTTTGCATAGTGTTATTAATAATATACTTCATAAAAGGTTGTATTATAGCACAATCAATTTCCTTCGTAAATGGGTTGTATTATAGCACAATCAATTTCCTTCGTAAATGGGTTGTATTATAGCACAATCAATTTCCTTAGTAAATAGGTTGTATTATAGCACAATCAATTTCCTTCGTAAATTGGTTGTATTATGTAACAAACCTTAGGCTATAACATATAATATTAGTAAACAGCTTTGAAGGGAGCTTTTACTTTGACAAGTGTTTTTTATATAGTAGAGCCTGGCGATACTCTTTGGGGTATAGCTCAGAATTTTGGAATAACTATTGATGAAATTTTAAGATATAATAATATACAGGATATAAACAGAATTCGCCCAGGACAACAGCTTCATATACCAACAAAAATGGCAATGCCACCAAAATGGTATGCAGTGCGTCCAGGTGATAGCTTATATACAATTTCTGTAAGGTATGGCTTAGATGTAAATGATATTATCGACATCAATAACCTTGACAACCCTAATACAATTTATCCAGGGCAGTTAATAATGCTTCATAATATGTAATAAAAAAGGATTATCTCATCAATCAAGTGAGATAATCCTTTTATCATTTTAAGCAATGCTATAATTCTATAGTTAAAATTATTCCTCTATTTTATCAAGTGCCTGTGCAAGGTCAGCTATAAGGTCAGCCTTATCCTCAATACCACAGGACATACGAATAAGCTCAGCAGGTACACCAGCTGCAATAAGCTGTTCATCTGTCATCTGACGATGAGTAGAGGTTGCAGGGTTTAAGCAACAGGTTCTTGCGTCTGCTACGTGAGTTTCTATTGCTGCAAGCTTTAGGTTTTTCATAAATACCTCAGCAGCAGCTCTGCCACCCTTTAAGCCGAATGATACAACACCACAGCCACCATTTGGTAAATACTTCTGAGCAATCTCATAGTATTTATCGCCAGGCAGACCAGAATAATTTACATACGCTACCTTTGGATGTGACTGTAAAAACTCAGCAACAGCCTGACCATTCTCAACGTGTCTAGGCATACGTACGTGTAGTGACTCAAGACCAAGATTAAGAATAAATGCATTCTGTGGTGACTGAATACAGCCAAAGTCACGCATTAGCTGTGCTGTACATTTTGTGATAAATGCACCCTCTTTGCCGAATTTCTCAGCGTAGGTAATACCATGATATGAGTCATCTGGAGTACATAGACCAGGGAATTTATCAGCATGAGCCATCCAATCAAAGTTACCAGAGTCAACAATAGCACCACCTACAGCAGCACCGTGACCGTCCATATACTTTGTTGTAGAATGAGTAACAATATCTGCACCCCACTCAATAGGTCTGCAATTAACAGGTGTAGGGAATGTATTGTCTATAATTAAAGGTACACCATGAGCATGAGCAGCCTTAGCAAAGCGTTCAATATCAAGTACAGTAAGTGCAGGGTTAGCAATAGTTTCACCAAATACAGCACGTGTATTCTCTTGGAATGCAGCGTTAAGCTCATCGTCTGTACAGTCAGGTGATACAAATGTAACTGTAATACCCATTTTAGCCATTGTTACAGCTATAAGGTTAAAGGTGCCACCGTAAATTGATGATGAAGCTACAATGTGGCTACCACATTCGCAAATGTTAAACAATGCAAAAAAGTTTGCAGCCTGTCCTGATGATGTAAGCATAGCAGCTGTACCACCCTCAAGCTCTGCTATTTTAGCAGCTACATAGTCATTAGTAGGGTTTTGTAGTCGTGTGTAGAAATATCCACTTGCCTCAAGGTCAAAAAGCTTGCCCATATCCTCGCTAGTGTTATATTTAAATGTAGTAGATTGCACAATAGGAATCTGTCTTGGCTCGCCATTACCAGGGGTGTAGCCAGCCTGCACACATTTAGTATTAATTGTATAATCCTTCATTAGTATTTCCTCCTTTAAAAATATCATTGATATTTAGTATTATACCAAATATCCACAAAATTTCAAGGCGGTTGCTTTAATGTATTAGCAAAAATTATTGGTAATTTTTATAGCACTTAATTATTACCTTGTTTTTTATGAATAATCGACAGCTAATAAGAATATATCTTTATTACTCGGGAGGATAAGGGGGTATAAGAAATTGGCTTTGTCTAATGTTGATATATTAGCACGTACTATTCAGTGTGAAGCAGGTGGAGAGGGCGAGAACGGAATGAAGGCAGTTGCGTGTGTAATAATGAACCGTGTGCATATTACATACGGAGAATATGGTAGATTAGAAAGCACAATACGAGCAACAGTTTATCAGCTTGGGCAGTTTGATTGCGTAAGAGAAACAATAGGAGGAAGATATAATCAGCAGAATATATATAATATGCGTCCCGAACAAATTCATTATGATATAGCACAATGGGCTATTGCAGGCAACAGGCTTACAAATCTGGGCTTTGCACTATGGTATTTTAATCCGTTCAGACCTCAGTGTCAGCAGTATTTTCCATCAAATGTAGGCGAATTTGTAATTCGTATAGGTGACCACTGCTTTTATAACCCTACAGAAGCTTACGCAGATACATAAACATAAACAAGCACTTAATAAACGGAGGGCAATATGAATAGTAATATGAATAATTTTGATAGTGTGCAGAGATTACAGGATAACGGCACCTATGTGAATATACCAGAGGACAGAACCTTTAACACACCTGTACAGCAGAATTTTGACAGCGTAGAAATGCAGGGCTCTATGCAGAAAATACTCGCAGACAACATTGGCGAATATGTTGTTGTAGAATTTCTTATAGGAACAGACAGATTAACACGAAAGCAGGGGATACTCTACTTTGTAGGAACAAGCTTTGTAACACTATATGATGATGTTCATAACAATTACATTGTGTGCGATATTTTCTCAATTAAATTTGTTTATTTCTATTATCCAGGTCAGCGTCCACCACGAAATTTCAATGTATTGCCAAACAGCAACGGTAATTCTTAACAGCATACACATAATATGAATAATAAAAAATCACTGTGCTATATGTACAGTGATTTTTTATGGAATTATTTATAGCTTTGAATGTGTATTTTTACTTTAATTTGTTACAAACTAAAATAAGTATAATGAATAAGAGGTGTATACTTTTGAATATTCGCACAGACCTTGCACTTGAGGCAAGCGAGATAGCAGGTAGTAGCTGTAACGGAGTAAAATTAAGCTCACGAAGCTTTTCAAATATGACAGTAACAAAAATTAAAGTAACTACACAGCAGGGTGCAAAAGCACTTGGCAAGCCCATTGGAACATATATAACTATTGAATTTCCTGATTTAACAAGCACATTTACAGAAACTGATAAGCGATTAGTTGTTATAGGTGAGTATATACGTGAGCTGTTACCTGCTGACGGTACAGTGCTTGTAGTAGGACTTGGAAATCTGAATATAACTCCCGATGCACTTGGACCTAAAAGTGCAAATAAAATATTAGCTACAAGGCATATTACAGGACAAATAGCCAAAGAAACAGGTCTTGACAAGCTTAGAAGCGTTGCAGTTATATCGCCAGGCGTTCTTGGTCAAACGGGTGTAGAAACAGGCGAGCTTGTTCTTAGTATAGCTAAAAAAATAAAGCCAAAGGCGATTATAGCAATAGACGCTTTAGCCTCAAGAAGAGTAGAAAGGCTAGGCTGTACCCTGCAAATATCCAACACAGGAATATCACCAGGAGCAGGAGTGGGTAACAATCGCTTTGAAATCAATCAGGCTACAACAGGCATACCTGTAATAGCACTTGGAATTCCTACAGTAGTAGATGTTATGACACTTATAAGAGATATAATTCCAGAATATATATTTGAAAATGAAATACAAGAGAATGTTTATCCAAATGGCAGAATGATGGTTGTTACACCACGAGAAATTGATCAGCTTATCGACCGAGGTGCACAGCTGATAAGCTTAGCTGTAAACAGTGCCCTGCATAGCAATTTTAACCTCTCTGACCTTGTATCGCTTATAGGGTAGTTTTTGGTTAATAGAATTTTTCAGATACTCCCTAGTACAAATCATTATTTTATGGTTTAGGCAGTCGTACAAAGCCACTCAAGCAATTTATAGCTTGAGTGGCTTTGCACATAATATATTTATGATATTAAATTCTATAATTATAAGCCTACAACTCATCTTGATGTTGACAAATTAAGGTTTTTAAATTAAAATTATAGGTAGCCTGAAAGCTTAACGATTAAATTAAGCGAATACAATAGGTCACTCAAAAAGATTAAAAATAAGCTTTTAAAACCACATAAGCCTTCTTAGTTCAACGGATAGAATAAGGTCCTCCTAAGAGTTAGTACGAATTACCGCTTTTAATTAAAAAGCGAATGCTCTACTGTTATTTTGTTACCAAATAAGTTTTAAAAATTGAATATGCCTCCTTAGTTAAATGGATATAATAAATCTCTCCTAAAGATTAGTTGTGAGTTCGATTCTCGCAGGGGGTGCCAAAACAAATCACCGTCATGATATTCTTGCGGTGATTTGTTTTAGTTTATATAATTTTAATCATCAAGGAGATTTGAACATGGAGTGTAGAACAGAGAAAATGATAATGCGTACAAATATAAAATTTGATAACGGACATCTGTATATTCCCGCTGAGGAAAAACAAAAGGAAATCGATCTATTGAATATCAAATCTAATGTTGGTGAAGATGGAGGATTTATTTTCTATGACGATAACAATAACGAAATTTGCCATATCGCAATTCGCACAGATAGAAAGTCTTGCGAGATTTCATATGGAACAAAAGAACAGTTCCGTAAAAAGGGATATATGCAGGAAGCACTTTCTTTCTTACTACGATTTTTTTCAAAAAATGGTCTCAATGAAGATGTGTATGCTCTAATATGCAACAATCCCGTGTCTGAACATATCCTTAAGAAAAACGGATTCGAAAAAGAACACAGCAACGAAAGCGGTGGTGACTGGTTCGTATTTAAATAATATAAATCTATGTGTTCGATTCCGGTAGAGGGTGCCAGAACTTAATCAATCCGAACACATTCGATACGTTTTTATTGATGGAGTGTTTGGAATAATAATACCTCGGAGTTAGCTGTTAAGCTGACTCCGAGGTGTTATTTTTGACGTTATTATTTACTCAATCAAGCCCCTGTAAATTAAAATCGGGAATGTAGCTTGTAGTAGCAGATGAAAGCTCCTGTGCAAAGCCGTCAAAGCCTAGGGCTTCGAGGTGAGTAAGTACCTTTTGATATTCACGCTTTGTTATTTTTCGGTTAATTTCTGGGTATTTGTCGGCTATACCACAGGGGGTATATTGTGACATAAGGCTTACAGTAATTTCATTACCGAAATTCTCATATATTGTATCAAGCACAGCAATGGAATTTTTTGTGTTAGCTGGTAACACAAGGTGTCTTATAATAACTCCCTTTTGCATAATTCCGTTATCGTCATAAATATTATCTGGCTGTTGTCTTAGCATTTCATCAATAGCCTTTAATGCAGTTTGAGGATAATTTGGTGCATTAGAGTATTTTTTTGCAATTTCATTTGTAGCATATTTGAAATCGGGTAAATAAATATCTATATAGCCATTTAAAATACTCAGAGTTTCAACGCTTTCATAGCCACCACAATTATATACAACAGGGATTTGTGGCTTGTATATATCTAAGCTCTCTATTATAGCCTTGACAAAATGAGTTGGATTTACAAGGTTTATATTATGTACTCCCATAGCCTCAAGCTTTTTGTAGCAGTCTGCAAGCTGTGAGGGTGTAAGCACCTTGCCAAAGTTTTCTGTAGAAATTTTATAATTCTGACAGAAAACACATTTCATTGCACAGCCACTGAAAAATACTGTGCCACTGCCATTTGCTCCACTTATGCATGGCTCCTCCCACATATGCTTTGAAATTCTTGCTATAACAGGATTTTCACCCATTTTGCAAAAGCCTTTTCCACTGTCAGAAAAACGCTGTGCGTTGCAATGTCTAGGACATATTGTACAATAATCACTCATAAATAAAACCTCTTGATTTTAATGTTAGTATGTTAATAAGTTTACGCTTTTTTAGCTGTATGTCAATATATTGCAATCATTAGAAAATAAAGAATTTTGCGTAAAACTATTTTGTTTTTTATCGAAAATATGGTATAATCAATTTTAACTATGATTGCTTATATCTTGGTATAGATTAGGAAGTGCTTATATGAAAAATCCATTTTTGATAACCTCCGATGATGGGAGTGTTTACACAGACAGAGAATGCTCGATTAATAAAATGATAATTGCAAGGGTGCCTGTGAAGGGTGTTGATGACAGCATAGAGGGGAAGGCTGTATCACAGTTTTTTTCGACAAAGGCTATTGTTGATGAGGTTTTGCTAAACAGAGAAAGACTCAGAATTTCAGAGGATATTCCAAGAGCGAAGCTACCATTTATGCTTATGGGGTGCCTTGAGTCTAGCGATGAGCAGGTATGTGAATGTGCTAAGGAAATAGCTGTAAAATTCGGTAAAAGACTGGGTATTATTCTGCTTACATTGAAAACAGGCTTGCCTGAAAACAGAGCAATAAGAGAAAGCTGGAGCGATGCTCACTGGGAATACTGGAAAAACATAGAAAATATAATAGCTGTTGGAGGTCTTACAAGTGGAGAATTCGGAAAACTGCTTGTAGCTACAGCTCAAGAGGTTTGCAGTATAGATGGTACTCCAGCATATAAAATAATTATTTTTGAAAATGCGTATAATACAGGCGTTATAGGCTGTGCAAGATTGTTAGAAAATCCAGATGGTACAAATCTGCTTATGGATTTTGGTCAGACCAATATGAAAAGAAGTATCGTAAAAAGAGAAAATTCAGAGATTGTTTCTATTGAGAATCTTCCACTTATTCCGTCAAAATATATGGATTGGAATGTTGAGGATGATGACGAAAAGTATCATCAGGCTGTTTTACTGCACAGACATATTATGCAGGCTGTTTTAGATGCCTATTGGAATGCCGAGCGAAAGGGCAGGGTTAACCCAGAAATTGTTATAAGCATAGCAAGCTATACACATAATGGTGTGCTTGACGAAAATCGTGGTGGCTACGCAAAGCTTTGTGTGCTGTATAAAAATTACGGTGAATATTTAAGCGAGGAGCTTTCGAGTGTGCTTAAAACACAGGTTAAGGTTACACTTGTGCACGACGGTACAGCTGTTGCACTTTGCTTTGCCGATTATAAGAATTCAGTTTGTGTTACATTGGGTACTTTTGTGGGTGTAGGCTTCCCTGATATGCTTGCAAATGACTGATTTTAACTGTATTAGTCATTATAACCATATATTTGTAAAATTTTTATTGACTTGAATAAAATATGAGTTTATAATTAGAGTGTTATATTATATAAAATGGTTATATAATACAACTGTTAAATATTTATCAATAATTTATTAGAGGCTGTTTTTAAATAGCCCTATAATTTCTGTTTTTAGAAAGGATATGTATTATAATGAGCAGAGTTTACAATTTCTCAGCCGGCCCATCAGTATTGCCGGAGTCAGTACTAAAGAAAGCAGCAGATGAAATGCTTGACTACGAGGGCTGTGGACAGTCTGTAATGGAGATGTCACACCGTTCAAAGGTTTACGGTACTATTATTCAGGGTGCAGAGGCTCTTTTAAGAGAGGTTATGAATATTCCTGATAACTATAAGGTTCTATTCCTACAGGGTGGTGCATCTACACAGTTTACAGCTATCCCAATGAACCTTATGACAAAAAATGGTAAGGCTGATTATGTTGTAACAGGTCAGTGGGCTAAAAAGGCACACGCAGAGGCAGCAAGATATGGTAAGGCTAATGTTGTAGCTTCTTCAGCTGATAAAACATTCTCATACATACCAAAGCTTGACCCATCAACATTTGATAAGGATGCAGACTATTTCCATATCTGTATGAACAACACAATTTATGGTACAGTATTTAACGAGCTACCAGATACAGGCGATGTACCATTGGTTGCAGATATTTCATCATGCATTTTATCAAGACCAATAGACGTTTCTAAGTTTGGCGTACTATACGCAGGTGCACAGAAGAATATGGCACCAGCAGGCTTAACAGTTGTTATTGTTCGTGAGGACCTAATCGGTAACGCTATGGAAAGCACTCCAACAATGCTTAACTGGAAAACACACGCAGACAACGATTCAATGTTCAATACACCACCTTGCTATACAATTTATATGGCTAAGCTTGTTCTTGAGTGGATTAAGAACGAAATCGGTGGACTAGATAAGATGTATGAGCTAAACCAGAAGAAGGCAGACCTTCTTTATAACTTCCTTGATAACTCAAAGCTATTCAAGGGCACAGTAGTAGCAGAGGATCGTTCACTTATGAATGTACCATTTGTTACAGGTAGCGACGAGCTTGACGCTAAGTTTGTAAAAGAAGCTGGCGAAGCTGGCTTTGTAAACCTAAAGGGTCACCGTTCAGTTGGTGGTATGCGTGCTTCTATCTACAATGCTATGCCATACGAGGGCGTAAAGGCTTTAGTTGACTTTATGGCTGAGTTCGAAAAGAACAACGCTTAATTGTTATAATAAATATATAGTTAAGAGGTTGATTACCAATGTATAATATTCAAACATTAAATAAAATTTCTAAGATTGGCTTAAGCAGATTAGGCGACAATTACAGCTGTGCTGATGATATGGCTAATCCTGACGCTATTCTTGTACGTAGTGCTTCTATGCACGATATGGATATGCCAGAGTCACTTCTAGCTATCGCAAGAGCTGGTGCTGGTGTAAACAATATTCCAATTGATAAGTGCAGTGAGCAGGGTATTGTAGTATTCAATACTCCTGGTGCAAATGCAAACGCTGTTAAGGAGCTTGTTATTGCTGGCTTGTTTATGAGCTCAAGAAAGATTACAGCTGGTATTGAGTGGGCTAAAACACTAAAGGGCAATGGTGACGCTGTTGGCAAAATGGTAGAAAAGGGCAAGAGTAGCTTTGCTGGCCCAGAAATCAAGGGCAAAACTCTTGGCGTTATCGGCTTGGGTGCTATTGGTGTGCTAGTAGCTAATTCTGCTATTGCACTAGGTATGGACGTTATCGGCTACGATCCATATCTATCTGTACACGGTGCTTTACAGCTTTCTAAGCACGTTCATCACGTTACTTCTTTAGATGAGATTTTCGCAAACTGTGACTACATTACAGTTCACGTTCCACTAACACCAGATACAAAGAATATCATCTGTGCAGAAAATATTGCAAAGATGAAGGACGGTGTTCGTATTCTAAACTATTCTCGTGCAGACCTTTGTAACTCAGCTGACATTCTGGTTGCTATCGAAAGAGGCAAGGTAAGCTCATATGTTACAGACTTTGCAACAGATGATCTACTAGGTGTAGACGGTGTTATTGCAATGCCACACCTAGGTGCTTCTACTCCAGAAAGTGAAGACAACTGTGCTAAAATGGCTGCTGATGAGATTAAGGATTACCTAGAGAATGGTAACATTACAAACTCAGTAAACTTCCCAGCTGCTAAAATGGCAAGAACAGGTGAGGTTCGTTACTGTGTTCTTCATAAGAATATTCCAGCTGTACTACAAAGCATTCTTTCTTTTGTAAGCGAGCAGGGTGCTAATGTTGAGAATATGGAGAATAAGTCAAGAAAGGATTACGCTTATACAATTATTGATGTAACAGGTGCTACAAAGGACCTTACAGCTAACATCAAGGGTGTAGAGGGCGTTATCAGAGTAAGAGTTATTAAGTAATTTAATTATTGAAATATATACAGCACGCTTGCTTTTTTTGCAGGTGTGCTGTTTTTTGAAATTTATTATATTTCTGTTGTTATTTTGTTGTTATCTATGTGTTATTATTAATATGTACTTAAGAGGTACGTTATTTATTAATTAATTTTGCTCACACTCAAATAATTTTCAACCATAAATAATAGCAGAAGGGCTCGCAATAAAGCGAGCTTTTCTGCTATTGTTTTATTTTAAATTTTTTGTTTAAAATAAGTAAATTCTAATTTACTATTATTTTTTTGTCTGTATGAGCATATTTGTTTGAAATTATTATATAATTAAAATATGAATTGACATCAGAAACAAAATTACCAAAAAAACCTCTTATTATATGAGCTAAATTGTAGTGTAAAAAGGTTGCGTTATTAATAGTTTTCTAATATAATAATATTAATGTATGTATTGTATTGAATAATTAAACTTTGTATCTGCAATTGAAAATCTTTCTTCTCCAGGAGGTGCAATAAAATGGATTTGTATACTGATTCTACAAATAAAAAACCCCCCGTTACAGAAGTTTTAGAGGAAAAAATAGATACTGAAAATTTTGGAATGCCTATTAGGTATTATTATGTTAATACATCTGACGAAGATGAATTATCAATGTATGCACATTGGCATAATGAGATTGAAATTCAACTGTTTGTAAAAGGAACATCTACTACTACAATAGATAATACTGAGGTCTTTATTGGTGAAGGTGATATTCTTTTTATTCCATCACAGTCAATTCACTTTGGACAAGCAGAAACACCCGAAATTGAAATGCACACTGTTATATTTCACGCAGAGCTTTTATGCCCTATGAACAGAGAAGAGAGTGTGCAAAAGTATTTAAAACCTTTTATAAATCGCACAGCTATTGTTCCGTATGTGGTGCGAACAACTGACGAAGGCTACAACGAGATAAAAAATTGTATAATGCAGATTGCTAATCTGGCAAGCGAAAAACCACCACTTAATCAGTTGAAAATTATGAAATCTCTATATGCACTGTTTATAAAGCTTTATGAGTATGATTATGTAAAAATTAAGACACATTCGACCGTTGCTGATAAGAACTATCTTGCTGTAAGAGATGCCATTGCTTTTATTGAAGAAAATTATGCACAGCCTCTTACTGTTGATGATTTGGCATTTAATGCAGGCTTTAGTAAAAGTCGTTTTATGACTATTTTTAAAGAATATACCAATACTACCTGTAAAAAGTTTATCAATCAGTGTAGACTTGATGCATCAAAGGAAATGCTTAAAGAAACTAACGAAACTGTATTGAATATTGCAATAGCCTGTGGCTATAATAATATTTCATTGTTTAACCGTGAATTTAAAAAGGCGTATAATATAACTCCACTTGAATATAGAAAAAGTAACAGATAAATTATTATGTTGAATAGCAGATATTGTTTGAATTGAGTTTAATACAAATACAGCCCCTTAATAAATGGTGAATTTTAAATTATTCACTATTTATTAAGGGGATTTTGATTATATATGAATAATAATTAAAATAGATAAGCTCGCTATGTGGCAATTTTATAGTTATTGTGATATAATAAATATATTTAAAGCAAAAATAACAAAGGAGAATTATAATGCAACAAACATTTGGTAAATGTCCATATTGTGGAAAAGCTATTTCTTTTTTTAAATATGTTCCAGAAGAATGGAAATACGGTAGTCCTATAAGAGAATGTAAAAAATGCCACCAAAAATATATTGATAAACGCTACCACGAAATTGCAGTTGATGGAATTAACCCTGATTCATTTAATATGAAAAAATTAGGTACGTGCTTTGCAATAGGTGTAGTAGCCTTGCTTATGTCAGTCCTGTTTAACGCATATACTATTCTTCTGAAGGATTATTATTATTTGAAGGTTGTTGGGGTAGGCTTGATTGGCATAGTGATGATAGTTTATAGTATTATTGACTTTATCCGTATAAAAACAGGTGCAAAGGAACGTCAGTTAGAAAAGAGAATAGAAGAGTCTGTAAACAGACTTGAAAATAGAGCCTATGCACATGAGCTGGTCTTTTTGGGATATAATGTTCCTGAGAAATATTTATAATATATAGAAATGTGGTGTTTAATAAATGAAGAAAATTAGCCTAGTGTTTTTACTTGTAGTTTTGGTAATATTTCTTTGCTCTTGCAGTCCTGCAACTAAAAGCGAAATAATGAAGTATGCAAAGAAAGAATATGGAAGGGCTGAGATTATAGATATAGATGAGGTCAGCGAGGATGAAATTATATATCATTTAAAGGATAAGGAATATGGCTTTGAGTACTATATAAAAAGTGCCGTTAATGATATTTTAATTGATGGTGCTAAATTTGGTGAGGTTGAAAATAAGTATAGTAATTTTAGCGTTGAGTATTACAGCTATATTGCAGAAAAACTTGATGATAGGCTTGTAGAGCTTGAGAATAAGTATAATGTTGAAATAATAGAGCCAAAGGTGTCTTCTGGTGATAATGATCTTCTTATAGATATTAACTACAAAATAGATGACACACAAACTGCACCTACACTCGCCAAAAATGTAAATGATTTATATAAGGAATATGATAGCAGAGGCTACTGGAAAGTGGTTAGAACCTACGTATACGATAAGAATAAAGAGAAAATAGGTTGCTATGATTTGAAGTATGATGTATGGATGACTCCCGAAAATGAAGAGGATTATTTTTACATAGAAAAAGCAAAGATGCTGAATTCTAAAGCAGTGTATCTTAGAAAGGAAAGCAAGCTTTTTAAAGATACAGGCTTAACTTTAGATGATGTTTCCAAAGTTATAGGTAAAGAGCTCCCTACTGAGAATAGCACAGTTACATATTATTATTTTGAGGTAGATGGAAAGGAATTTTTTCTTGCAGATGTGCTTGTAAATCCAAATGATAGTTGGTACAGCAATTATGATGAGGTGATAGGTGACTGATTTTATAAAACGCTATAAACAGTCAGGAGATGCATAATTGTTTTTTATAAGATTTGTAATGAATTTTTATGAATAACAAAAAATTGATTGAGAGGTAAAATGTATGCAAAATAATGGTTCAACCTCGTCAAGAAGTAAGCTTATAGTTGTATTAGCATTTTTATTGTTCGGAATAGTTTGTATTTATTTAATAGTTGATACATTCAGCTTTGCAATTAACTCTGATAAGGTAAATGCTGTGATTGAGTCGGTAGAAACAGAAATGGATGATGATGGTCCGAGAGAGGTTATATCGGTTTCTTATGAATATAAAGGAATAGAGTATGGTGTTCTGATAGAAAACGATCTTCCAGCATTTGTTTCCGAAGGGAAAGAGATAACTATTTTTGTAGATAAAGATGCTCCAGAGGATGCAAGAACAGCTAGAATTTCAGGTAGTGCTCTTTTGTGGGTAATAGCAATGGTATCTATGATGTCATTTGTTATATATTTGAGTAGGTTCCCTCGAAAGTATAAAGCGAAGAATAAAGAGCCTATTGAAAAAGGTATCTTAATTACAGCTACTATTGATGAAATTATTGTTGATCATAGCATTTCTATAAATGATATAAAACGTCAGAGTATAAGGTGTAGCTATTACGATAGATTCACAGGAGAAAGATATGAGTTTATTAGCGATAAGGTATGGGACAACCTTAATATGAAATTTAGACCTGGTTACCCAATACAGGTTTATGTTATGCCAGATGATTATAATAATTATCATGTTGATATTCAGCATTTTATAGCTTTAAACAACAATAACGCTAATGTGAATATATCTGAATATTCCAGAAGGGAGAATGTTAATTGAAAATAGCTTATAAATCACCAGTAGCAAAGACCAATATTGCTATAGTATGTGTGGTGTTTCTTCTTTTTATTGGGCTTCTGGTATTTCTTTTAGTAGATACAATAAGCTTTGCTCCTAATGCTGAAAGAGTTGCTGGTGAAATTTCTTATGTTATTACTGATGACGGAGAGCAAAACATTTTTGTTAATTTTGATTATAATGGTACTACCTATAAAGATATAAAGCTGGACAAAAATGCTGGCTGGAATTTTTACGAGGGAAAAGAAGTAAACCTATATGTTAATTCTGAAGATGTAAGTGATGTAAGAGTTTCTAAGTTCAGATGGAATATTATACCATTTTTAATATTATTTTTGGCTGTGGGTATATTTCCTATATTGGTAATTCTTTTTAACACATCGTTTAATGTGGACAAAAAAAGAAAGAAATTTATGAATAATGGTAAAAAAATTATAGCTACGGTGGATGAGGTTGTAATTAGTAGTAGAATAGTTTCATATGGCAGACAAGCCAGCTATTTAAAATGTAGCTACAAGGATAGCCTTACAGGTAGCAAGTATATTTTTAAAAGCCATAAGCAATGGGATAAAGGTAGCCTGAATGCTCTGGTTGGTGATTACATACCTGTTTACATAATAAATGATGATTACAGCAAGTACTATGTTGATGTAGAGGGTGCATATTCTTTTCAAAATACCTATATGTATCAGAATATAATATGAAAATAACAGCACATTTTGAGGTGTATTTCCTTAAAATGTGCTGTTATCTTTTAGGGCGAAAAAATAGCACATAAAAGGCACAGTAGCTTAATGTCTACTGTGCCCTTGGTTTTTATTATTCGCCTTTTTCTATGTCATATTTTCCTTCAAAGTAAATTTCATACCATACAAGGAAAATATAGATTGTCCATACCTTACGGCTGTTATCCTCTTTACCACTGAAGTGCTCGTCCAAAAATTCGATAAGCATTTCAGAGTTGAAGAACTTCTTAGCTGTTTCAGAATTGAACATATCCTTTACAACATTATAGTAACGCTCATCTCTTAGCCATACTCTTGTAGGTACAGGGAAGCCAAGCTTTTTCTTCTCTGCTGTTTCAGGTGGCAAATGACGAAGTGCAGCCTGACGCATAGCGTACTTTGTGTTGTGCTTGTTTACTCTTAGATTTGTTGGTAGCTTAGAAGCAACCTTGAATACCTCTTTATCAAGGAATGGTACTCTAAGCTCAAGTGAGTTAGCCATACTCATTCTGTCTGCCTTTAGCAGAATGTCGCCTACCATCCACATATTTATGTCAAGGTACTGCATTTTTGTAACATCGTCATACTCAGGTACTCTGCTGTAAAATGGCTTACATTTATCCTGTGGACGAGTAGCTATTGAAGGGTCTTTTAAAATTCTCTTCTTCTCGTCAAGGTCGTACATAAATGCATTACCTATAAATCTGTCCTCTAGTGGGTGTGTTGCTCTTATCAGGTAATCTCTACCCTTAATATCAGGTAGCTTCTTCATAAGGTTGCAAATGCCTCTTCTTAGTGGGTAAGGAACAACAGTCTGATAAGCCTTGAAAACTCTAGGGTCGTTATATACTGTATATCCACCAAACAGCTCGTCTGCACCCTCACCAGAAAGTACAACCTTAACGTGCTCACTGGCAAGCTTAGATACAAAGTAAAGTGCTATACAGGATGGGTCAGCTAAAGGCTGGTCCATATGGTACTGTACCTTTTTAATGCTACCCCAGAATTCCTCTGATTTAATGAGCTTGTAGTGGTGGTCAACACCAATTTTATTTGATAAACGCTGTGCCCAGCTAATTTCGTTATACTTTTCACCAAAGTCAAAGCCTACTGTAAAGGTTTTCTGGTCTGCAAAATATGTTGATACATAGCTTGAGTCAACACCACTTGATAAGAAACAGCCTACCTCAACATCACTTATCTTGTGTGCGTTTACAGAGTTTTCAAATACCTTTTCTATTTCGTCAACAGCCTGCTCCTCTGTAAGACTGTTGTCTGGCTCAAACTTTGCTTCCCAATATCTTGTAGTTGTTACCTTACCGTCCTTATACCATAGATAATGACCAGGTAACAGGCAGTAAACACCCTCAAAGAAAGTTTCTGGTGGAACAGCATACTGGAAAGACAGATAGTTATCAAGTGTTCTGTAATTGAACTTCTTTTCAAAGCCAGGGAATTCAAGAATACTTTTGATTTCAGAGCCATATACAAAGTTATCGCCTACCTGTGCATAGTGCATAGGCTTGATACCAAAGAAATCTCTTGCAATAAACAAAGAGTTATCCTTTGTGTTATATACAGCAAAGCCAAACATACCTCTTAGCTTGTCTAAAAGTTTTTCCTGCCACTGCTCAAAGCCATGTATAAGCACCTCTGAGTCAGTATCAGTATAAAATTTATGTCCTAGCTCAATAAGCTCCTTACGTAGCTCTTGATAGTTATAAATTTCACCATTAAAGGTTAATACCATTGATTTATCTTCGTTATAAATAGGCTGATGTCCTGCATCTAGGTCAATAATACTTAGTCTGCGAAAGCCCATAGTAATTTTATTATCAGGCTCTTTGTAAAAGCCATTGCTGTCAGGGCCACGATGAGTAATAACCTTAGTCATTCTCTCTATTACATCATCACGGCTTACAACTGCTCCTGTAAAGCCACAAATACCACACATAATCAGGTTGCTCCCTTACATAAAAATTCTATATTATCATAATAGTATGATAATTTTATCATAAAAGAAATTATCTTTCAAGCAACACCCCAAATTTACATTAGCAAATTTCTACTATAATTATTTGTTATTTTTAGTAGTTATACCAACTAGATTGTTAATACAGGTATATAAGCTAGAATTTTTAGCAAGCTATTTGTGTATAAATTTATATATTGTAAATATTTAGATACGATAAAGTGTAAATCAGGTAAAATTAATGGATTTTCTTCACAAAGCTTTTACTATTCATCATCAAAGCTTTACCCAAATATGTATATTGATTTTACAAATATGGTGTATATTACTTAATGTAACCGAAAGAAAAATTAAATTGGGAACAAACTATAAAAGTAAGTGCTTTTACAAAGGAGATTTATTTTATGAAGGTAAAGCAGATTTTTACATCTGTGATGATTATAGTTGTTTTGGCAACTATGCTTACAGGCTGTGGTAAGGCTAATAAGGAATTTACCACAGACTCAGAAATTGTAGTAATTTCAAGAGAAGACGGCTCTGGTACACGCTCTGCATTTGTTGAGCTTACAGGAGTACTGGAAAAAACAGAAACCACAGTAACAGATAATACAGTACCTTCTGCAATTATTCAGAATAACACACAGGCTGTGCTTACAGGTGTGGCTGGTGATAATACAGCTGTTGGCTATATTTCATTAGGCTCACTTAACGACACTGTAACAGCAATGAAAATTGAGGGTGTTGCACCGTCAGCAGAAAGTATAAAGGATGGCTCTTATAAAATATCAAGACCCTTCAACATTGCTACAAAAGCAACGGTCAGTGAGCCAGCAGAAAACTTTATAAACTACGTTTTAAGCACAGAGGGTCAGAAGACTATAGCACAGCTGGGCTATGTAGGGGCTGTTGAGAATTCAAGTCCATTTACTGGTGTAAGGGGAAAGGGCACGGTAAAAATAGCAGGCTCATCTTCGGTGTCACCTGTAATAGAAAGGCTGGCTGAGGAATACGAAAAAATAAACCCTGATGTTAATATAGAGGTAAATACAAACGACTCATCAACAGGTATGACATCAACAGCTGAGGGTGTAGTTGATATTGGTATGGCTTCAAGAGAGCTAAAGGACAGCGAAATTAAAAAGGGTCTTACAGGCATTGCAATAGCTAAGGATGGTATTGCAGTTGTTATAAATAAAGAAAATACGGTTACAGATATTACTCTTGAACAGCTGAAAAGCATTTATACAGGAGAGGTAACTACTTGGGAATTTTAGGATTTTTAAAATAAATTAAATTAGGGGTTGTAGGTGTGAGCTAACGCTCACACCAGAGGAAAGACAGCTTAAAAGTTTTGATTAAACTTTTTCAAAAGTTTATGGGGTGATGCAACCAATTTACGAAGTAAATTGATTGCTCGGGCTGAAAGCCCTTGTGGGA
>JAXJTP010000147.1:0-3439 GCA_036309525.1 Acutalibacteraceae bacterium
AGCTACGATAGAGCAAAACGTAAAGTGTGGGTCCAGCCTTTTCAAAGGCTGGCAGGTCAAGGACAGAGTCCGTGTGGGTTTTTAGGGCGAAGCCCTAAACTCATAATCGTCTTTTTAAAATGCCGTTTTCAACGGCATTTTAGGAATTAACGAGAAGTTAAAGGGCGTTGCCCGTTAAAATCCCACGAGGGCTTTGCCCTCGACCCATAAACTTGTGAAAAAGTTTAATCAAAACTTTTAAGCTGTCTTTCCTCTGGTGTGAGCGTTAGCTCACACCGACAAACCCAAATAAATAACGGAGGTTAATATTATGGCAAAAATTTATAAGGGTGTAACAGAGCTTATTGGCAACACACCTCTTTTACAGGCTGACAAGCTTGCAAAAAAAAGCAACTCACAGGCAAATATTCTTTTAAAGCTTGAATACCTTAACCCTGCTGGCAGTATAAAGGACAGAACAGCCATGGCTATGATAGATGACGCTGAAAAAAGAGGAGCATTAACCACTGGCTCGGTAATTATAGAGCCTACCTCGGGCAATACAGGCATTGGTCTTGCGTCTATTGCAATATCTAATGGCTACCGAGTAATACTTACAATGCCAGAAACAATGAGCATTGAACGCAGAAATATTCTTAAAGCGTATGGTGCAGAAATTGTGCTTACAGATGGCTCAAAGGGTATGCAGGGAGCTATTGAAAAGGCAAAGGAGCTTGCAAACGAAATTCCAAACAGCTTTATTGCTGGTCAGTTTGATAATCCGTCTAACCCAGCTATTCACAGGGCTACAACAGCAGTAGAAATTTGGAACGACACCGACGGTAGGGTTGATATGTTTGTAGCAGGTGTAGGCACAGGTGGAACAATAACAGGTGTTGGAGAATATCTTAAAAGCAAAAACGAAAGCATTCAAATTGTTGCAGTAGAGCCAGAGTCATCACCAGTGCTTTCACAGGGAAAAGCAGGAGCTCATAAAATACAGGGTATTGGTGCTGGCTTTGTACCAACAATATTGAATACAAAAATATACGATAAGATAATCACTGTAAAAAACGATGACGCTTTTGAGTCAGCTAAGCTACTTGCAAAAACCGAGGGTATTCTTGTGGGTATTTCATCGGGTGCAGTAATTTCTGCTACTCTACAGCTTGCCAAGCTACCAGAAAATAAAGGAAAAAATATTGTAGCACTATTACCAGACAGTGGCGACAGATACTACTCTACTCCACTTTTTACCGACTAAAGCTCACTAAGTAAAAGTAAACATATGTGAATATTTCTTACGTTGACTACACACTATAATCAATGATAAAATTATACCAAATAAACAAGAAGGTTTTGGTATTATGCTGAAATATGTACACAATACAAAGATTTTACACTACCTTACTAGGGTGATTATATTTCTTTGCCTTGCTGTGCATATTTCAGCTTTTTTCTTTCGTTTTTCAGTTGTTGCAAATTCATATTACTGCTACGCTCTTAATGGTATTATCAATAATTCGTCACTGCAAATTGACGATAATGCAGTATATGTAACCTCATTCAGCAAAAACACTCTTGAAATTAATTACATAAATAACAATACTATTGATAAACGCACTATTAAAGTCACTGGCGAGATAAAAAGTGTAGCAACAAATAACGGAGCTGTTTATGCCATATCCTACAGCAACAACAGAACCTACCTTAACAGATATACCTACCACAACGACACTCTTAATGCCTTTATCATAAACAGCACAAGCATTAATTCAGACTATAAATTTTCTGTTGAGGGTGACAGACTTTATATTGCCGAAACAGAAAGCTACGATTATATTACCTGCTATACCATATATGGCGAAAAACTCTATTCCTTTTCTGTTGATAATACTATTGACTATTTCACAAGCAACAATACTCTTTATATTTTTACCTATAACCAGATTTACACAGTAGACACATCAGGCAACTATC
This sequence comes from Acutalibacteraceae bacterium, assembly GCA_036309525.1. GTDB lineage: Bacteria > Bacillota > Clostridia > Oscillospirales > Acutalibacteraceae > CAG-964. Next base: position 1,960 of record JAXJTP010000147.1, read on the forward strand.
AGCCTGTGCCACTGCTTAACACATCAGATATAAGGGCAAATTTACATATATGCGACAATACAGTTTTTGACTATAACGGAAATATCATCAATCTGCAAGATAATACATTAATATCTACCAGCATAACAGGCTACTTAAATGGTGGTATAGTTAATAATTATTACTGTAAATACTCCTTGGGCAATATTTACGGCTATGATAAAAACGGAAATCAACACCTTCTTTACAGCACTAACGCAGGCAATAAAGTACAAATGTGTAGCCTTGATAACAGATTATATATTTTGTCAGAAAATAAGGAGCTATATATACTCGAAGAAAATCAGCTTGCTTTTCCACAGGCTGACAATAGCAATACAGCTACCACCCAAGCACCAGCCACTAACAGCTCAACAGCTACCAACAAGCCACAAACGCATACAGGCTCAAATCCAAATAAAAAAGCTAATATCAGCAAAGAGGAGTCCTTTTCGATTAACAGCTACTATGTAGATAGAGATAAAAACATAATATGGAATATCCCAAGCGATACAACCATAACAGAATTCAAGAAAAATCTAACCTGCAATGGCTATACTCTTGAATTTTACAGCAAAGAAAATGTAAAAAAGACAAGTGGAAAAATCGGCACAGGCTTTACTATGATAGTTAAGCACAGCAACACCGAGCACAGTCGATATACCATCTCAGTAAAGGGTGATTTATCTGGTGAAGGTACTGTAAGCAAAAGCGATGTACAGCTTTTAAGCAAATATCTTATGGGAGCTTACACACTTAGCAACGAGCAATATGCCTCTGGCGATTGCAACAATGACAATATAATAAACGGTGTAGACCTACTGAAAATAGCAAAAAATAATCTGTAACCGTATTATAAAAAATGCGTATTATGTATTAAAAGCTAAACGGCGGTGAGCGAATATGCGACGACAACAAAGAAACAGCAGGTGCTGTAACGGTGGCTTGGTTTTTGGCTTAGGCTTACTTATAGGCACACTATTACCCTGTCAGATTGTAATTATAATATCTGCTGTTGTAATCTGCATACTTTCGTTACTAGCGTTTTAATTATTACAGGAGGTTTATCTATGAAATTTGTTGTTATTGATAATCCAAAGGTGTTAGGCTTTATATTAAGAAAAATTTACAGAATCAAGAAAATTGATTTTACCCAAAATTAAAAAATTACATAGCAAAACAGGCTATCACAAACAAATACGGTTTGTGATAGCCTGTTTTAAAATTTTATGATGATTTTTTCAGATTTACAAATTTGGGTTTGTAGGGGAGTTACAGATTAGCACAAACCAAAACTTGAAGTTTGGGTAAAGCCTTTTCAAAGGCTTTTGGGGTTAAGGGGTGAAACCCCTTATGGGTTTTTAGGGCGAAGCCCTAAACTCATAATCGTCTTTTAAAATGCCGTTTTCAACGGCATTTTAGGAATTAACGAGAAGTTAAAGGGCGTTGCCTAATGTAACCA
>JAXJTP010000148.1:0-1725 GCA_036309525.1 Acutalibacteraceae bacterium
TGAAAATATTAGAGCTCGTATCGAAAAATACGAGCACCTAATCTGACCGCCGTTGCACACAGTTGGGGTTAACCCCAACTGTGTGCAACATTCAAATCTAAACTTTCATAAATAAACTTACACACTTTTCTTGACAAACCCCTTTTTAAAATAAAACTCAATAAAAGCATTAGTACATACAACACTTTCTTGTTTAACACACCATTTAGTTTTATTATCTAAGGATGGAATAATTTTATATTCAGCCTTATTATCATACTTTTCATTATTGATATTTAATATTTTATGTTTTTTCTTCCACTTACTTAAAGCACTACCATTTTCAATATCTATACTATTTATTGTTTCATCTACTTTAGCTCTACGAGATGTAATTAATAATACAGTCTTTTTGGGTGTATTATGTTCTCCTTTTATAAAATTTTCAATGAAAGTATTTTTACCACTACCAACACCAGCATTTATTCTTATAAATTTATATGGTTTAATATCTTTTTCATAAGACAAAACTTCTGATACAAATTTATCTCCCATAATAAATCCCCCTAATAAATTCATTAAAAATATTATATCATATTTATTTTTCTAAAGATAGTATTTATAAATTAAATCAGTGTTTGTAAAGGTATACTATTACGAATACAGCTGTAAAGTAATAATTGCGTGTTCGTTAAATATGAAATTGAATTTACAAACATATTCGTAAATAGATTGACTTTTACGAATATTTATGGTATCATACTCCCATAAGATAACAAAAGGGGGAAAATTTATGGAAAATCGTACATACTATTATGCAAGAGTATCAAGCAAAGAGCAAAACCTTGATAGACAAATAGAATCATTCCTTGCATTGGGTGCAAATGAGCGTGAAATTATCACTGATAAAGAAAGTGGTAAAGACTTCAATAGAACAGGCTACCAAGCTTTAAAAAACACCATATTAAGAAATGGCGATACTCTAGTTATCAAATCTCTTGACCGTTTAAGTAGAAATAAGAACGATATAAAAAACGAACTTCAATATTTTAAAGATAACTGCATTAGATTAAAGGTTATAGACCTACCTACAACTATGATGGATTTACCACAAGGTCAAGAATGGGTTTTTGATATGGTAAATAATATTCTTATTGAAGTGTTAGGAACTATAGCACAACAAGAACGAGAGAATATAAGAAAAAGACAAGCAGAGGGTATTGCTATTGCTAAAAGCAAGGGTAAAAAATTAGGTAGACCAGCAATAATATTCCCTGCTAATTGGAAAGAAGTATATACAGAATGGAAAGCTGGTAAAATCACAGCTAAAACTGCTATGGAAAAAACGAACACAAAAAGAACCAGTTTTTATAAACTGGTAAACTTGTATAGTGAATGAATTACTTGGTAATTGCTGTCTTTTTTCTAACAATTTTCTAACAAATTTATTATAGTTTAAATAGAAGGCATTTTATTTTCCATTTATTAAGACAACAGATTATTAAACATTCTAAATCTGTTTACCTGTAAAATAAAAAAACAGTAGATGGACAGACTGTAAATCTGCTGGCTATGCCTTCGGTGGTTCGAATCCACCATCTCCCACCAGAATGGGCAGTAACTCGGTGGTGAAAGTCCACTACAGGCTTGGCAGTAGGAACTGTTAGCTGAGGGCAAGTGCGTCCACCGTGAGGTGGAGTATGAAGTAAGCCTAAGGCAAACTCTTGGTCTGACGAACAGAAATCA
>JAXJTP010000149.1:0-2130 GCA_036309525.1 Acutalibacteraceae bacterium
AAAATAAGTAACAAATGAAAAAGGAATAAAGTTTGCTAATGCTTCTGTAATAAAGGTTTTACATACATTTATTTCCTCATTTGCAAGCTCATTAATAGCTAGTGGTAATATAGAGTTTAGTCCTCGTTCTTGCTGTCCTACCAAGTTATCTATAACAACCTGATGATTTCTACCCTTAGACCTTATGTATGAAGATAATTCATCTAGTTTAGCTTCACTATCTGCTGTGAGGTAGATAAGGAAACAACACTCAAACAGTTCACAATCGGCTTCTCCTAATATTTCTTGTAGAGTCATTAATTCTTTTTCTCTACTTCTTAATGAGTAAGGGATAAACTGACCACCAAACTTACTGTTTGTTTCTCGTCTTTTTTCGATAGTACCCTCAAGATGGTTTATTTCCTTTTTCAAAATATCCATAGCTTCAGACTTATCTATACGCTGGATATGCTTTGATATTTTAATACTGTAATTGTTGTCCATTAAGTCATATAAAAACTCATCGTCACAACTGGTTGAAAAGCGTTTAGCAAACATAACCCTTGCAAATGTATCTCCCATTTGCACATATTTACCTGTTCTGTTATATTTCGATTTAAAATCAAAATGCACAGGTGCAATATAGTCCTTTAGATTTACATCTGCTTGATAGAGATTATCAGGCAATAAAAAATCCTCGGTAGGATTGTAAATACCGTGGATTAACTCAATGTACTCAACAGCAGTTAAGCGTGTTATATTTATTCCAAGCTGAAGCAAGCGTGTTGCTATCTCTTTTTCATACTTGAATATCTGAGCTGGGTTATCCAGCTTATGCTTTGTGGTGTATGATATTGCACCATAGATTACCTTTTCGCAGTTCTCGTCTGACTCACTTAGCTTACGATTTTGAATATCAATATGGTCATCTATAAGCTCATCTTTAATATAACTGCTTTTTCTTAATGCTCTGCTAGGCATTAAAGCCTGTTTTAAAAGATATTTATCAAACCTTCCGTTATCAATTATCTCTTGATAGCTTATTTCTGCTGGCATAGAATTGAGAAACTTTTGATAATTCTCGTAAAACTTGTCTTTATCTTCTTCTTTCATCATCTTATAATCTACATTTTCCATACGAAATGCTATGGAAAATGTAGTGCCTGTTCTGATAACACCGTTTTCATAGATTTCATCAAAAGGAATTGTTTGCTGTGCTGTTCTTTTGATTTTTTTACTCTGACTTTCAAGTAAATCTTCTTCTTGGTTAGGGTCTGTAATAACTATGTTGCTGTTGTTTTTTCTCTTTTTGAAAAGTCTAAATATATTACTTTTTTGTTTTTTCTTTTTCATCACTGTTCAAACCTCCTTTTACATAATAACGAACATCCTCAATAGTGAAGAACGCTTCAATAAACATACGAAATAGCGACCTACCGTTAATTCTTATAATAAAAATACTTGCTCCTATAAATAACTCTGTAAAGATAATATAACCCGATAGGGTAGTATTCCACTTAAAGAAAAACGCAAGGGCTAATATTCCTACTGCTATTACACAGGTTATTCCCATTCCTATTAATTGTTTTTTTCCTAAACCAAATATAATAGAATTTCGTTTGATTATATCTTTAGTTAGTTTCACCTTTCTCATTTTGCTCACCTTATAGCTTTAGCTTATTAGATTTTTTAGTTCTGCTGATGGTTTATCTATCATATTAGTTGCTGCACATAATACAATAGGAACTAATACTAAATCCCATATATACACCCAAACATTTACTATATCTATTGAAGTTGCAGGTGCTGTAATATCTGAAATAATGGTTGTTGTTAAAGAATAAGTAATGCCCATCCACAATACCTGTGCTATAACAGAAATAAATGATGATATAAATCTTCTAAAGAAGCTTGAAGTTGCAGAGCTTGCTAGTGTTGCAAAAAACAAAGGAGATACACACATCAAGCAAGTTATTTCAAAGTTTCGCACAATTAGCTTGATATACATCTTGCACAAGCACACCAATATAATTATGGATATAGCAGCAAGAGGTAGCACAGGAACAAACCAATTTATGAAGTCAGTAAACCAAATAAGCAACGAGGAAATCGCTCCGTCACCTGAAGGAGATGTTACAGGCTGTAATAGAG
>JAXJTP010000150.1:0-30041 GCA_036309525.1 Acutalibacteraceae bacterium
AGTTTTTTCTAAAAATGCCGTGTACACGGCATTTTTAATAATCACGAGAAGTTAAAGGGCGTTGCCCTTTAAAATCCCATAAGGGCTCTGCCCTTAACCCGAAAGCCTTTGAAAAGGCTTTACCCAAACTTTAGGTGTGGGTTTGTGCTAATCCGTAACTCCCCTACAAATCCAAATTTATCAACCCTTTAATCAGAAATCAGTCTGAAAATCTGATTTAAATACCCAGTAGGCTCTGTGCCTGCTTTTATGTACATAATATCATTTTCAAAATATACAGCTGTACAGCTAAACATACTATATAATCGCTCTTGCCTGTAAATTGTAACAGGTAAGAGCTTTTCTTTTATTTCCTCTGAAAGCTCGGGCTTAAGCCTTGCTGTTAAGCAGACAGAGCTTTTACTGTTGATAAAATTATACGAAAGCTCTGTACAGTATTCCTTAAGAATTTCTGTGATAAAGTAGCTGTTATGACTATGTATATTTATTCTTTTATTCAGAGTTCTAAGACCCTCACACATAGTAAAATATTCAGCCTGTGCCACTTTATTGTTTTCAGTATCAATAGTCTTACACTTACCCTTTATAAACATAGTAACAGGGTTGCGTGTATTTCTGTATGGGAATAGCTTGCTATATCGGTTGTTTTTTAACCAATCAAAGCCAGCTTTTTCAAGTATAGTTATATAAAAATTCTTCTCATCGCTTACAGATACGAGGTGTGACATCTCAAGCACAAAATCTGCGTCATCTGCAAATGGATTATAATTAAAGGCTGTTGTCAAGGTATTATCAACTATCAACGGAGCACTATATTCTCTGCACAAGCTACACGCCTGTGTAGTATTTACTGAACAACATAAAACAGATGAGCTTGATATAAGCACAGCCTTTGCACCATTTTTCAAGGCTGATCTAAGCTGTTTAATATCATCAAAGTAAACACATTTTATTCCGTGATTATCAACAGATGAACTTATTAAGGCATTAAGAGGAGGAAAAAGAGTTGACGAAACAGCAATTTTTTCATTACCACTTGCCAAAGCCATCAGCAAAGAATCTATAATATTTTCTGCTTTATTGCTATATGCAATTTTTCTGTTATACAGTCTTGCTATCCTGCGTGTAAAAATATCCTGCGAAGGCTGAGCTGATTTACTGTACACGGTACCGTTATCCTCAATACCAAATCTGATTTTAGAATCAGCCTTGTTCGAAAATAAAAAAGTAGATGTTGTTGCTGTTTCGTTAGTTGTCATACTGTCACTCCGTTATTTGTGCAACTGCGTTTGCTATATTTGCAAGCTGTTGCATTGTAAGCTGTTCTGCACGATAATTTGCAGGCACACCTGCTGTTTCAAGTGCATTTATTATATCTCCCTTTGGCAGAGAAAGCCCTGATGAAAGAGAGTTTGAAAGTGTTTTTCTTCTTTGTCCGAATGCTGATTTTATTATTCTGAAAAATAGCTTTTCATTTTTCAGCTCTACTCTTGGATTTTCAAGAATATCAAGCCTTATCACTGCTGAATCTACCTTTGGTGCTGGCATAAAGCTACCAGCTGAAACATTAAATAGTAGCTGTGGTGTTGAATAGTAATTTACAGCCACTGTTACTGCACCACTCTGCCTTGTGCCTACCTCTGCACAAATACGCTGTGCAGCCTCCTTTTGCACCATTACTGTAAGTGCCTTTATAGGTAGCTTATCCTCAAGTAGCTTCATAATTACAGGAGAGGTAATATAATACGGCAAATTAGCACACACCACAACCTCCATACCATCAAATTCCTCTTCAATAAGCTTTTTTAAATCTATTTTTAAAATGTCATCATTTACAACCTTTATATTGTCAAATTCTGCAAGGGTTTCTTCTAAAACAGGAAGTAGTCTTTTATCAAGCTCTACTGCTACTACCTTATCGGCTCTTTTGGCAAGCTCACAGGTAAGTACACCTATACCTGGGCCAACCTCAATTACTCCTATTCCCTTTTCTGCCCCTCCATATTCAGCCATTCTTGGACATACAGACGGATTTATAAGAAAATTCTGACCCAATGATTTTGAAAAGGTAAATCCATATTTACTTAAAATCTCTTTTATAGTACCAATATTAGAAAGCTCCATTTTTCACCATTATTTAACCTTTCTTAATCCCTTTGGATATTTATTTTTCAACTGACCATTTGAGCATTTACCAAAGCCCAGTGTAATTCCGTTTACGCATACAGCTGTATAGCCCTTTAAAGAGCTATCAACAGAAATTTCTTCACCCAATAAATAAGCGTTAACCTCTTGTGAATTAACATCCAGATCTACAACATTTTTAAAACAATCTGCACTATTTGCTGTAAAGAAATTGTGTGATGGTTCAATTCTGTTTTTCTTAACCTCGCCAAAAAGCACACCACATCTTATAACTCCACAGCCATTTATATCTGGCATTACATCTGGCTTAATTATAACCTTGTCATTAACCACTGTGAAATTTGGTGTAGTTGCTGAGGTTGTAAGCTCACTGTATAGCTTTTTTGCCTGTGTGATAATATCTGCCGTTACTTTATTCTGCTTAGGCTGTGTGTAATCATCTGCTGTATAGCCATAAGGCTCGCCCTCTTTGATAAGCTTAGCTACAAAATGACCCTCGCCACCGTCCATTGGGTAAATTCTGCGTGCAAATTCCATATCTATGCCACCTCTGCCAAAGCTTACATTACAGTCAACAAGCTTAAAATCTGGGTTAGCATTTAAAAAGGCTTTTATTGTTTCTTCGTTTTCGTATTCTGAAAATGTACAGGTGCTATATACTAATGTTCCACCCTGCTTTAAGCAAAGCTTTGCACTGTCTAAAATTTGTAGCTGGCGTTCCATACAGGATTTTGTATGCTCAAGTGTCCATTCAGAAATGGCACTTTCGTCCTTTCTGAACATTCCTTCACCCGAGCAAGGTGCGTCAACCAAAACCTTATCGAAATATCCCACAAGCTTAGGACATAACAGCTCAGGAGAAATTGACGATACAACACTGTTTTTAACACCCATTCTTTCCATATTAGAAAGCAGAATCTGTGCTCTTTTCTTAACGATTTCGTTACTCCATATTAAGCCTGTACCATCTAGCAAGGTAGCTATTTGTGTAGACTTTCCACCTGGTGCAGCACATAAGTCAAGCACCTTATCGCCCTTTTGCACATCAAGTGCTGTAACTGCACTTGACGCTGACGGCTCTTGCAGATAGAACGCACCGCAATGGTGAAGTGGATTATTACCCAGCTTTATATCATCTGTAATATAAAAGCTTAAAGGCGAAAATGGTGAAGGCTCAAGCTGTACAGGCAGTAAAGCCTTTAGCTTTTCAGTATCACACTTTAGAGTATTAACCCTTAACCCCTTATAAGGTTTATTTTTATATTCAGCTAAAAAGATTTCGTAATCATCCTTTAGCATATTTTTCATTCTTTGTAAAAATTTTTCAGGGAGTAAATTTTCCATATTTTGTAGATTTCCTTTTAAAATTTAATGTATATAAGCTTGATATTAGTTAATAATAATTTTTGTAAGGAGGTGCTTATTTATGAACAACAGATTCAACAATAATAACAACCAGAACAACAGAAGCAACCAGAATAACAATCAGAATAACAATCAGAACAACAACCAAAACAACAATCAGAATAACAGAAGCAACCAGAACAACAACCAGAACAGAAACAGAAATAACAACTTCTAATAAAACGGTTTATTTGGTTAAAAAGGTGGGTATCATTTTCGATATTCACCTTTTTGATTTGTAATTTCTTAATAACCAATGTACAATCTCTATTCCATTCTTTTGAGGAACCTTGATAATTTCCATCTCACTTTTATCCTTTATAAAGCTTATATCACCCGAATTTACATCATAAAGTATTTGTGCTGTTATAGTATAAGGTAGCTTCATTTTAAATGCCATCTTATCAATTTCGTCATAGCTTAAATTTGGCACATCAAATCTGCCCTCGCAAAGAAAATACAGCTTATTATCTTTATAGTCATCAAACTTAACACGAAAATCCTTTTCGTAATATTCATCTGGTATTTCAAAAAAATCACACACCTGCTTACGAATAGCTGTTATTTTAGCTTTATTGAAAAAATGCTTTTTCTTTAGTGTGTTTAAATCTATACACCACGCATAGTACAATCCGTGGTAAATAGCTGTATTATCATCAATTAAATAATATATCCATGTATCTATATGTGGATTTACAAGCTCCTTTGTTTCTCTGTCATACCACATAAGATTGTTAGTGTCTTTTGTCCAATGATCAAAGAAAATACGCTTTGGAGTTATCTTAAGATTTATACCATTCTTTTTTCTGCCAGAATGCTTAAAAAGCACAGTAACCTCTTCGCTTTCTAAATTGATAACTGCTATTTTATTACCCATATTAAAATACAGATTATCACCCTCAAAGCGTAAATCACCGTAGCATTCGCCCTTATATATAAGCCTGTCCTCTCCTGTTTCAAGATTACCTAAATAAATTCTTGCGTTTTTGTTAACCTTGTAATCAACACCGTCTGGGATAAACTCCTGTGTATACCACGCAAGATATTTTTCGTTTATTGTTCCACTTTGAATACTTGTATGCTTTTCAAGCTTTATATTTTCATCTCTGTTTGACCAGTGCTTGCCTGCTACGGTTAAGCCCATACCTAGCATTGATGGTCTAGGCTCTTCTCCGTGTGCGTTAAAGGAATATGTTTTGCCATTAATCTCGACAATAAACTTCCCATTTTCTACTTTACAATTCATTTAATACACCTCATATATTCTTCACTTAAATAGGTAAAATCCTTTTCAAATGCTTTGTAATCAAATTTACCTCTTGCTTTTACCTTTTTAACAGCCTTTAAAACTAAATCCTTAGTCATCAATATTTTCTTTTGAGTGTCTGCGTTATGATATTCTTCAAAATCCATTCTAAGTAAAATACTTGCAACAGATTTATTATTTCTAAGCTCTATCTGTTCTTTCCACATATTATTATCATATAGCTCCTGTGGTGCAACAGCTGGCACAATACCAATAGTTTTTAAGGTGCTACTATATTCTTTATCCTTAAAAAACAGGTATGCCTTTTGACAAAAGCTATATACATCATTGTCAATTCCGTAATTCTGACTATAATATGCTGGAGAATTAATATTCAGCTCCATAATACACCCTTTACAATCAACCTAATAGCTTATCTGCTATTTCTACAACCTCGTCAAGGCTATGTATTGTATAATCAGGAGCTTCTGCATTGCCAAAGCCGTATTCTGCAAAAACAAAGGGTATGCCTGCAAAACGGGTTGCGTCGCAGTCACCCTGTGTGTCGCCTACATAAATAGCTTTATCAAGTGAATTACGCTTAATCATAAGCTTTATGTTTTCACCCTTTGAAAGACCTGTATTTTCGTGACATTCGGTATCCTCAAAATATTTTTCCAGCCTATGCACACGCATAAAGGTTTCGATATAGCCACATTCGCAGTTGCTTATAATATACAGCTTGTAGCTCTTTGACTGTAATTCTATCAAGGTGCTCTCAAGGTTATCAAACAGCTTTCCACCACGCTCGGCTAAATATAAACGCTCACGCTTTGCACATAGTGCCATAAGCTCCAGTGCTCTCTCCTCTTTTAGATCAGGGAAAAACACCTTTGCAATTTGTGGTGCTGTTTTACCCATTTGAGATTTCAGAATTTCCTCTGTAAGTACATAATCGGTGTCGTTATGCAATTTTATTTCATCGTTAAAGCCCTGTACAACAACACTTGCAGAGTCCCACAATGTACCGTCAAGGTCGAATATTATTCCTTTTTTCATTTTATTACCACCTTACTTGAATAATACAACCAACTATTCTGTAATTGATTATGAGAAATAGAAATAGCCCTAAAGAAAAATTCTTCAGAGCTATTTTAACACATTTTTATAAATTTTTACATAGTTTAGACAAAATATCTTACTTTTCGTATGTAATTATATGCTGTGGATAATGGGGTATATTTTTTAGCTTATCTGCAAAAAATTCTGGATATGCTTTGTAGGTGCTGTACTTATCAATTGGCAACCATTCCATATGCTCTGCAACATTACCACTGTTGTAGCTTTCTACTGTAATTTCAGGCTTAAAGCCCTTTGGCTTCATAAGATAATACATTGCAACCTCGTGGAAAGATAAATCTGAACCATTTTCGCCATTGTCACTTGTAAAGAAATTTTCGTGAATAAAGGCTAAACGGTCAACCTCGTAATGCAAGCCTGTTTCTTCAAAAACCTCACGCACAACAGCGTCAGTTGAGGCTTCATTCTGCTTTACTCCTCCACCCACCGAGTAGTAGTAATCATCTCTGTCATTTTTAACCATAAGCACACAGCCATCTTCTATTATAACAGCACATGCACGCAATCTAAACTGTCCTGATTTGTTAATAAAACCAATATCCATTAGTTAATACCCAAAGCCTTTTTAAGCTCATCTACCTTGTTAAGCTTCTCCCAAGCAACATCTAAATCCTCTCTGCCCATATGTCCATAAGCAGCTGTTGGCTGATACTTAGTATGACGAAGGTTAAGATTTTCGATAATAGCAGCTGGACGAAGGTCGAATACCTTATTTACAGCGTTTGCAAGCTCCTCGTTAGTGTACTGTGAAGTACCAAAAGAATCAACAAAAACTGATACTGGCTTAGCTACACCGATTGCATATGCAAGCTGTACCTCGCATTTCTTTGCAATGCCAGCACCTACGATATTTTTAGCAACATATCTTGTTGCATAGGCTGCACTACGGTCTACCTTTGTAGGGTCTTTACCACTGAATGCACCACCACCGTGTCTTGCAAAGCCACCATATGTATCAACAATAATCTTTCTGCCTGTTAAGCCACTGTCACCAACTGGGCCACCGATAACAAATCTGCCTGTTGGGTTAATAAATAGCTTTGTAGCGTCATCAATAAGCTCGGCTGGAATAATAGCGTCGATTACATATGTCTTTATATCCTTACGGATCTGCTCTAGAGTTACGTCCTCGTCGTGCTGAGTTGAAACTACTATTGTATCAATTCTTACGATTTCATCGTCGTTATACTCTATTGTTACCTGAGTTTTTCCGTCTGGTCTTAAATATGGCAATGTGCCATTTTTACGAACAGCTGTAAGCTGTTTAGCTAGCTTATGAGCATAAGAAATAGCTGCTGGCATAAGCTCTGGTGTTTCGTCACAGGCATAGCCAAACATCATACCCTGATCACCTGCACCAATCTGGTTGTAAGCGTCCTGCTCACCGTCTTTAAGCTCAAAGCTTTCATTTACACCCATTGCAATATCAGCAGACTGAGCGTCTAGTGATGTTAAAACAGCACAGTTGTTGCCATCAAAGCCACATTCGCTGTTATCATAGCCTATTCCCTTTATAACCTCTCTTGCAATAGCTGGAATATCTACTGTTGCATTTGTTGTAATTTCGCCCATTACGTGAACCATACCTGTTGTAACAGTTGTTTCGCAAGCAACATGAGAATTCTCGTCCTGTGCAAGAACAGCGTCAAGCACTGCGTCTGAAATCTGGTCGCAAACCTTGTCAGGATGTCCTTCTGTTACTGACTCTGATGTAAAAAAGTGTTTAACCATAGTTTTTTCTTCCTTTCGTTTTTCTAAATATTTTAATTTATTTACTTGCATTTTTACAGCTTATCAAAATATGCGTTGGTGCAAATAGAATTGCTGAAGCTATAAGCAATACCGAGTGGCTGATAAATCCACTGAATAAAAACACCACTGACGGTATTACAGAAAGTGAAATTGCTTTGAACATATTATCCTTTTTAAAGCAGATTACCCATATAACGCAATATGCAAATACAAGGCAAGCATTAATTATAAGGTATAGTGCAAAGGCTTCATCTGACGAAAATCCAAAGCCTGTATTGGGAATATTAAACATCATAAAGCAAAAGCAACCATATCTGCCAATCTGCTCAACAATCTCTATTACTTTGTTTTTGAACCTGTTTTCAAATTTATCACTACACTTTATGGCAAAAATAATATTTGGCACAATAATTATAATGATAAAAAGCATTCCAAAAAGATTAAACCATTCCACAGCAATCACTCCATAAATATACCAAATAAACACATAAAAAAGCCTCTCGGCACACCGAAAGGCTTACAAAAAATCTCATCTTTCGGGTTAACCGCAGGATTTAGCACCTTACAAAATGCAGGTTGCCGGACTTCACAGGGCCTGTCCCTCAGTCACTCTTGATAAGTTGGTAGCTTATTTAGTTCATTCATAATTATACATAATGCGACTTTTTTTGTCAACAGAAAAGAAAGGTTTTAACATTTACACAAATAAGAATGTTTATCAATATAGGAATTTGTACAGATTTTTAAATCTATAATTATCTGAAAAACGCATCATAAGGTAGTGCAAACCATTCTCTAATCCAAAATGTAGGTAGGTAAATCCAATTTGTTTTTGCACTTACTGCACCTATCTGACTGCTTATTCCTAGCTTGCGTGCAATCAGTCTTGCTCTTGCCTGATGAAAAGCGTCTGACACTATTGCTATATTTTCATTTTCTCCGTTTTCTTTTATTATGCTATAAGCAAATTTTATATTCTCCTGAGTATTTTTTGAATTATTTTCAAGGTAAATTCTATCTTGTGCTATGCCGTGCTCTGTAAGCACATTTGATATACACTGTGCTTCGGTTATTGTTGCAGTATCTCCTAAGCCACCTGTTGCAACACAGATAGATTCTGGGTTTTCTTTAAGATACTTTTCACCTGCTATAATTCTGTCGTATAAGCTCAACGAAGGAGCTGTACCCTTAACCTGAGCACCTAAAATAATCTCTGATGAATTTTCAGCAGGTGGTATACTTGCAAACACAGCCATAACAATACTTATTGAAAAGCAGTATATAGCAAATGAATATATGCAAAATCTGCCTGTTTGCCACAATAGCTTAGTTAGCTTTTTTTCATAAAGCTTAGCCTTAATTCCTTTGAAAGCATTTCTTGCACTAAAAAACGCTATTACATATAAGCAGGCTAGCATACCCATTGTATTAAAGGCATTTAAAATACCATAAACAAAAACAGGCAACAAAAACCAAAGAAAAAATATTGTTGCAACGGTAATCATAAATACACGGAATATTTTAAAAATTCTATGCTCAGTATTTTTATCTGTATTGCTGTTTGTTGCTTTATTTTTCAATTCTGTCAAAACAATCTCCCCCTTTGAGGGTATTTTAACATACATAATTATTTATATCAATAATATTAAATATCAAAAAAGGAACGATATTGCTACCGTTCCTTTTTGCTGTTTATTTTGTTTCGTTTTGAACTGGTCTGTTTTCTGGCTCTACATATACTCTTGAGCTGTGCTTTACCTGCACACCCTCGTATTTCAGCTTAAAAATTACCTTACCGTTAAATTTAAGATTGCAATAATCGCAATGGAAGGTTGAGCGAAAGCCCTTGTTTTTTATCTGCCATTTTGTTAAGCGTCTGCCCTTTCTGCCACATTGTGGACATACCGAGTAGAATTGCTTTTTATCTATAAGTGGATTGTTAAAGTCGGTTATAGCAACATTTCTAAAGCAAATTCTGTTATAAAAATCATTATTTGCTTCTCTGATGAATTTTTTAACCTTGTTTTCATCATAAAGCTTTGCAAAGCATTTGTAAGACAGCATACTATCATCAAGTGCTCGATGAAGGTTATCATCACCAAACTCTATACCCAAAAGCTCTGCTGCTGTTGAAAGCCCCATTTGCTTAGATGGATCTTCCCTATCCATACAATTTTCACAATAGCTTTGCAGATTTATATACTGATTTAAAAAGCTTAGTCGCTTGGTTTTATTATAATATTCATTGTTAACTATCAATGTATGAATATCGGTAATACCCCATGTTAAAATAATTGCGTCCTTTGCAAAAGCACTGAATTCCTTAATAACATGATTATATGTGTTATTAGTATTTAAAAGCTCGTCAGTATTGATGTGAGTAAGCTCCTGTACTCTGTTAGATATTTTTTTACTGATTTGTGGCTTTATCAGCATTGAAAAGGTATCAACAACCTGCATATCACTATTAATTCTTACAGCACCAAACTCGAAAATCTCGTTTATATATCCCTTTGTTTTTTTACTGTAGGAACCATTCCACTCAAGATCTAAAATAACAAAATCCACTATAACCCATCCTTAAACAATATTTCGTATCGAAATACTGATAATATGTTATCACTCTTGAAGAAGAAAATCAAGGATATAACATAATATTACTTTTTCTTACTAGCCTGCTTCATTCTTAGCTCTTTGCTTAGAATTCTCTTTCTTAAACGAACACTCTTAGGAGTAACCTCTACAAGCTCATCATCTGCAATAAATTCAAGTGACTGCTCCAAACTTAATGGTGAGCAAGGTGTAAGCTTTAGTGCGTCATCTGAGCCAGATGCACGAGTATTTGTAATATGCTTTTTCTTACAAACATTTACAGTTATATCCTCGTTTTTAGGGCTTGCACCTACTATCATACCCTCGTATACAGGCACGCCTGCACCAAGGAATAGTCTGCCTCTGTCCTGTGCTGCAAACAAGCCATAGTTTGTTGTATCGCCAGTTTCGTGTGCTACAAGTGAGCCCTGATGACGGCTGATAATTTCTCCCTTATATGGCTCGTAGCTGTCGAATACGTGGTTCATAATACCATTACCATTTGTATCTGTTAAAAATTCACTACGATATCCCATTAAGCCTCTTGCAGGAATACGGAATTCTATATGTGTTATGCCTGATTCTCTTGTGCCCATATCTACAAGCTCTGCCTTACGTGAGCCTAGCTTTTCGATTACTGCACCAACATATTCCGAAGGCACCTCTATAATAAGTGTTTCAATAGGCTCGCACCTTACACCATCTATTTCCTTGAAAATAACAGTAGGACGAGAAACCTGAAATTCGTAATTCTGTCTACGCATTGTTTCTATAAGTACAGAAAGATGTAGCTCTCCTCTACCTGATACTCTGAAGGTATCGGCTGAGTCTGTTTCCTCTACACGCATTGCAACATTTGTTTCTACCTCTTTGAATAGTCTGTCACGAATATTTCTTGATGTTACATATTTACCCTCTTTGCCTGCAAATGGTGAGTTATTTACCATAAACATCATCGAAACAGTAGGCTCGTCTATCTTTACAAAAGGTAAAGCCTCTACATGGTCAACAGCACAGGCTGTTTCGCCTATATTAAGGTCTGTAATACCAGAAACACATACTATATCTCCAAGCTGTGCAGTTTCTGTTTCTACTCTTTTTAAGCCCTCAAACTGATATAGCTTTGCAATTTTAACGCTCTTTGTACTGCCATCTCTTGTGCAAAGCACTGCTGACTGTCCATTTTTAACTGTACCACGCTCAACTCTGCCGATACCAATTCTGCCTACATAATCATCATAGTCAATATTTGAAAACAAAATCTGCATAGGTCCTTCAAGGTCACCCTCAGGTGGCTGTACCTCGTTTATAATTGTTTCAAACAATGGCTTCATGTCTGTGCCAGTTTCGTATGGATCTAAAGAAGCATAGCCATCTCTACCAGAAGCATATACAACAGGAAACTCAAGCTGATCATCATCTGCACCAAGGTCTATAAATAAATCCAACACCTCGTCAACTACCTCTTCTGGTCTTGCACCAGGACGGTCTATCTTATTTACAACAACAATTGGCTTTTTACCTAAGCCAAGAGCCTTTTTAAGAACAAAACGAGTTTGAGGCATACAGCCCTCAAAAGCATCTACCAATAGCAAAACACCATCTACCATCATAAGAATACGCTCAACCTCGCCACCAAAATCTGCGTGACCTGGTGTATCTACAATATTAATCTTTATATCATTATACATTACAGCTGTATTCTTCGACAGAATTGTTATACCACGCTCACGCTCAAGGTCGCTTGAATCCATAACACGCTCTGCAACAGCCTCGTTTGCTCTGAATATACCACTCTGGTGCAAAAGCTGGTCAACCAATGTTGTTTTACCATGGTCAACGTGAGCGATTATAGCTACATTTCTTAAATTATCTCTCTGGCCCATACAAATTCCCTCTGTTTCTAAAAATATAATGCAATAATTATTTTTTCATACTTATAAATTATATCACACAAATCCATTCTTATCAATCAAGAGCAAACCAATTTAATAAAGTTTGAATAAGTATATCAAGTAGATAAGGTTTAGTAAAAAAATATGTGAAATATGCTGTATTATAGTTTTGATATCCGAATATACAGTATCTGTAATATTTCTACAATTATTGACAAAAAGAAACAAATAGATACATTTAACAGCCCCGTATATGTTGAAACAGACAGTATAGCTTGCTATTTTGTAAAATCCTTGATTTTATCGGTGATTATATGATATACTAAATTAAGTTTTGTTCTACTTTATGTATAACATTTGGAGGGTATTTCTTGTGGCTTTAAAGTTAATGTATATTACAAACAAACCAGAGGTTGCATCAATTATTGATGAGCTTGGAGTAAACAGAGTTTTTCTTGATCTTGAAATAAACGGTAAGGATAACCGACAAGGACATCTTGATACTGTAATTTCAAGACATTCTATTGATGATGTTGCAAAGCTTAAAGGTGTTATTAAAAATGGTGAGCTTTTAGTAAGATGTAATCCTGTTTTTGAAGGCTCTAAGGAAGAAATTGACAGAATTATAAATGATGGTGCAGATATAATTATGCTACCATATTTTAAGACTGTTGAAGAAGTAAAAACCTTTGTAGAGCTTGTAGATGGACGAGTAAAAACAGACCTGCTTTTTGAAACTCCTGAGGCAGTTGAATTAGTTGATGAAATTTTAAATGTAGGTGGCATAGATGAGGTACATATCGGATTAAATGATATGCATTTAGGCTACGGACTTGCATTTATGTTTGAGCTTTTAACCAATGGCGTAGTTGATAAATTGTGCGAAGCCTTCAAAAGGCACAATGTTCCTTATGGAATTGGTGGTATAGCTGCACTTGGTAAGGGTGCTTTACCTGCCGAATTTGTAATAGCTGAGCATTATCGCTTAGGCTCCAGCTGTGCTATATTATCAAGAAGCTTTTGCAATCTTAAAGAGATTAATAATCTTGATGAATTTACAGAGGTATTCTCTAAAGGCTTAATAAATACAAGAAAATTCGAAAATAAGCTTTTGGGAGAAAACGAGGATTATTTCAAAAGCAATCAGGAGCTGGTAGCGAAAATTGTAGCTAAGATTGTTGAACAGATAAAGGCTTCAAGAGAAAATTAATTGAATAATTTCAGGGAAGTGATTTTACATAATGAATCTTTTACTTACAGGAGCATTTAATTACAGCGAAAATCAGCTTAATAAATTAAAAGAATTAGGCTGTTCACTAACCTTTGTTCAGGATGAAAGAATTGAACTTGATATAGATTGCTCCGAATTTGACGCAGTAGTTTGTAATGGTCTTTTTCTATATACACCTGTTGAGAAATTCAAGAATCTGAAATATATACAATCAACAAGTGTTGGACTAGACAGACTTCCTCTTGACTATATTAAAGAAAATAATATTACTTTAAAAACTGCAAGAGGCGTTTACAGTATACCTATGGCTGAATGGTGCATATCAAGAATACTTGATGTTTACAAGCAGTCGGAATTTTTCTTTGAAAATCAGAAAAATAGAAAATGGGAAAAGCACAGAGGTCTTGTAGAGCTTTACGGAAAGACGGCTACAATAGTTGGTGCAGGAGATATTGGTACTCATACTGCACAAAGACTTAATGCCTTTGGTGTTGAGGTAATAGCTGTAGATATAGTTAAGCCATCAGCTGATTGCTATTCACAGTATTTTAATATAGCAGATATAAAAGAGGCTCTGAATATCAGCAACATAGTAATAATTACATTACCTCTTACAGATACCACAAGAAATATGTTCAACGCAGATTTAATTGCTGAAATTAAAAGGGGTGGTATCCTTGTTAATATGGCAAGAGGTGGTATTGTAAACGAAACTGCTTTAGCTTACGCTTTAGAGACTGAAAGACTTGGTGCCGCTATACTTGATGTTTTTGAAAATGAGCCTTTAAATACAGATGGCAGACTTTGGAATACAAAAAATCTCCTTATTACCCCACACAACTCCTTTGTATCTGATAAAAATAATGAAAGATTGTTTGATATAATATTTAATAATTTAGCACTTTATATTAATCAGTCTGATAAAAAGAATGATTAAGTATGCTTAATCATATTATTAATTCAATAAAAGGTTGAGGACTATATGAATCATTGGGGCATCTTTATATATACTTTAATTGTTTCATTAATATGTATGAAAACCAGTCAAGGTGCACGTATAATTCACCATAAGCACGATGTATTGATAAAAAGGATTGGTATTATCGCAGCTTTAATCTCTATGGGTGGAGTTATATACTTTTCAGCTACAAGACCATTTATATTTGATACCTTTTCATACGCATCTGAATTCAGTTATGCAACCACTGATACATCTAAAATCCCCGAGATATTAAAGAGTGAAGAAAAGGGTGTTCTTTGGCAGGCTATTCAGGTTGTATTTAAAAAATATATAAGCACCGATTATGAGGTCTGGTTTACTTGGGTGTCTATATTTCATGGCTTTGCTGTTGCAAAATTTTTTAGCGATTATTCAGAGCAATTTGATTTTTCTTGCTATTTGTTTGTAACTAATGTTACATATGTCTGGATGATGAATGGTATAAGACAATTTACTGCAGTGTGCATTGTTTTACTTGCGATGAAATTCCTATTTAATAAACAATGGTGGCTTTTCTTAATTTTTATCGGGATAGCATATTATATACATGATACTGTTATTATCTGGGTAGTTTTTTACTTTATCGTTCAAGGAAAGCCGTTTAATAAAAAGGTTATGCTTTCTATTATGCTGGCTGCACTATCTGTTATATTTCTTGAACAGTTCACCAGTGCACTTGACAGTGCTTTAGAGGGAACTAATCACGCAAATTCTGTCGCTCAATTTCAAAATGACGATGGTAGTAATATAATGACAACTATTTTGTATGCAATCCCTGTAGCTATTGCGTTTGCAAAAAGAAAAGCCATTGAAGAAAAAGAACCACCACGCCATATACAGGTGCTTATAAACATGTCGTGCTGTACTATGGCTATAAGTCTTATAGCTAACTTTACAAGTGGTATTTTCATAGGAAGACTACCGATATATTTTGCAATAGGCAATTATGTTTCACTGCCGTGGATAATCGAAAATGCCTTTGACGCTGGAGAAAAATCCTTTATAAAAACAGGCTGTTATTTAGGATACTTTTGCTACCTGTTTTACAACACAATCATATAAAATGAATTCATCTGTTAAATTCATTAATATAAAACAGTCTTATTTTTACTTTAATATATTAACCATTAAAAACAGACAAGCTACAAAGGCTTTTCTGTTTTTAATATTTGGTGTGAAAATAAAGAAGAATTAAGGAACATTAAAGAAAGGTGAAATGAAAAAATCTAAAAAAACTTTGTTAGCACTACTTTCAACAGCAATTCTCAGCTCTTCTTTAGCTATGACATCTGCACAGGCTATAAGCAGACCTGAGGATCTGGATATCACAGACATAACACATCTTCAAAAGGGTATAGCTGGTATGGTAACCCTTGACGAAGAAACTATAAGAACCTATGATGTAAACGGTGATGGAGCAATCGACATCACTGAGGTTACATATTGGCAGATGGTTCTTGCTGGTATGATAAACCCAGAGGAAAAGCCTACTAAGATCTCTATGCCTATGTCAAGCGTTACTCTTGGTATGAGCGAAACCTGTCTTCTTGAGGCTTCAACTGATGTTTTACGTGCTCCTATCACTTATACTACAAGCAACTCAAAAATTGCTACTGTAAGCTCTAGTGGTCTGGTTACTGCAAAGGCTACAGGTACAGTTACTATAACAGCTACCACAGAAAATGGTTTAAAGGCAACTGCTACTGTTACTGTTAAAAAGCTAGCTACCTCTGTAACACTTAGCAAAGCATCAATGAATATGGGTATCAGCGAAAGCTATGGTTTAACTCTGAACTTCCCAGCTGGAACAACATCATATAGAGCCACAGCTTCATCAAGCAACTCAAGCGTTGCAACAGCTGAAATGTCTAACGGTAAATGTAAGGTTACTGCCATAAAGGCTGGTACAGCAAAAATTACTGTTAAGCTTCCTAATGGTGCAACTGCTAGCTGTACAGTAACTGTAAAATCAATGCCAACCACAGTTACACTAAATAAAACCTCAATTACACTTGACGTTGGCGAAACCTTTGATTTAAATTCAAGTATACCAAGTAACACAGCTGCACTTTACAGAGATTTCTATACAAACAACAGTTCAGTTGCAACTATAGAAAAAAGTGGTGGACTTATAACTGCTAAAAAGGCTGGTAGTACCACTGTATATGTAAAGCTAAAAAATGGCACAACTGCATACTGCACAGTTACAGTTAAAAATATGGCTTCTTCAATTTCTTTTGCTAATACAAATGTAAGCGTTGCAGAGGGTAAAACCTACACACTAAAAACATCTATTCCTGCAAACACTGCTGCATATTACAAAACCTTTACCTCTAGCGACACAAGCATTGCTACTGTAAATGCAAATGGCGTTGTAACAGGTAAAAAATGTGGTATAACAGTTATCACAGTAGAATTAAGCAACGGTAAATCAGCATACTGCTATGTTACTGTTAAAGCAGACATTGAAAAGGCTGAAAGAAAAATGGAAAGCCTAATCAACGAATACAGAAAATCTCTTGGATTAAAACCACTAACTGTAACAACAAGCCTACAAAATGCTGCTGGCAAAAGAGCTAAGGAGGCTTCTGAATTATTTGATCATAAAAGACCTAACGGCACAGAATGCTTTACTGTTTTGGACGAATACAACATATACTCCTATGACAGAGGCGAATGCCTAGCTGGTTATTCAGGTGACCCTGCCTCTACCCTACAACAATGGAAAGACTCAGCTCCACACAATGCTATTATAACAGACCGTGATTACACTCATATGGCTACTGGCTGTTATGAAAAGGACGGACGTTATTACTGGGTTTTCCTTACTATTGCAGCATAAGCTAAATTAAACACCTATAATGTCAAAGCTACTAAACAGCTTTGACATTATACAAAAACTGCGTTTTTAGAGATACCTACTTCTAAGAACGCAGTTTTCATTTGCAATAAAAATAGGCTGGCAAATACCTTATCGGATATTTGCCAGCTTATTATATATTCAGTAATTTATTATTTTACTTCAAGAATAGCACCTGTGTTGCCTGATGTTACCATTGAGGCATATCTTGCAAGATAGCCTGTTTTAATTCTTGGCTCTCTTGGTGTCCACTCTTTCCTTCTTGCTTCCATTTCCTCGTCAGAAATCTTAACATTAATTGTATTTGCCATTATATCTATAGCAATAATATCTCCCTCTTTTACAAGTGCAATAGGGCCACCAACAGCAGCCTCTGGAGATACGTGACCTATAGCAGCACCTCTTGTAGCACCTGAGAAACGACCGTCTGTAATAAGAGCAACTGTGCTACCTAGACCTCTACCCATAATAGCAGATGTTGGGTTAAGCATTTCTCTCATACCTGGGCCACCCTTAGGACCTTCGTAACGGATAACTACTACGTCACCGTCCTTAATCTGGTCGCCCATAATAGCTGTCATAGCGTCCTCTTCGCAATCAAATACTCTTGCAGGGCCTTCGTGTACAAGCATTTCCTCTGCAACAGCACTTCTCTTAACAACGCAAGAGTCTGGAGCAAGGTTACCTCTTAGTACAGCAATACCACCTGTTTTGCTGTATGGATTCTCAACAGGACGGATAACCTCAGGATTCTTATTCTTGCATAGTGCAATATTCTCGCCAACTGTTTTACCTGTAACTGTAATGCAGTCTGTATGTAGTAGACCTAGCTTATTAACCTCATTCATTACAGCGTATACACCACCAGCCTCGTTAAGGTCTTCCATATGATGATGACCGGCAGGTGCTAAATGACAAAGGTTAGGAACCTTATCACTGATTTTATTTGCGATATCAAGGTCAATTTCGATACCAGCATCGTGTGCGATAGCTGGTAGGTGTAGCATACTGTTTGTACTACAGCCAAGAGCCATATCTATTGTAAGAGCATTTTCAAATGCCTCTTTTGTCATAATGTCACGAGGACGAATGTTTTTCTCAAGTAGCTCCATAATCTGCATACCTGCCTTTTTAGCAAGTCTGATTCTCTCTGAATATACAGCTGGAATTGTACCATTGCCACGCAAGCCCATACCAAGAACCTCTGTTAAGCAGTTCATTGAGTTTGCAGTATACATACCTGAGCAAGAACCACAGGTTGGGCAGGTTTTCTCCTCGTACTCTGTAAGCTCTTCGTCTGTAATTTTACCAGCTGCGTGAGCACCAACAGCCTCAGATGCTGCTGAGAAGCTTACCTTGCAACCATTTACAGTACCAGCAAGCATTGGGCCACCACTTACAAAAATTGTAGGTAGGTTCATTCTAGCTGCTGCCATCAGCAAGCCAGGTACATTCTTATCGCAGTTAGGAATCATAACAAGTGCGTCAAAGCCATGAGCCATTGTCATACATTCAGTTGAATCTGCAATCAAATCACGGGTTACCAAAGAGTATTTCATACCCTGATGTCCCATAGCAATACCATCACATACAGCAATAGCAGGGAATACAACAGGAGTACCACCAGCCATAGCTACACCAAGCTTTACAGCCTCGGTAATTTTGTCGATATTCATATGACCAGGTACAATCTCGTTAAATGAGCTTACTATACCTATCAAAGGCTTTCTCTGCTCCTCAGCTGTAAAGCCAAGAGCATTAAACAATGTTCTGTGTGGTGCATTCTGTACACCATTTTTTATAGCGTCACTTTTCATCGTAAACAATCCTCTCATCAAATTAATATATTAGCAGACAAAAAATGTCATAATATACGCATAATGCTTTCTCTAACATTATAAAAGTTATAGCATAATGTGTCAAGAAAAGTATTAAATAAAAATAGAAACTATTTTTATTTTTTTAGCTTTTGCATTTTACCAGATATTCTTGCTTTTCTACGCTCTGTTTCTTCTGTGTTAATTTTGATATTCCCGTTATTGTCAATATCAAGCACATCGCCAGCCTTTGCATTCTTTGGTAGCTCGGCAATTTCTATTGCGAAAAAGCACTTGTCCTTATCCTCGCAAATTGCAAAATTATTTTCAAATCTTTCTATTATTAAAGTCTTCATATTTTTCACCCTATGTTCTGCCCTTTTTGATAGCAGAGCCTTTTTTATTTAATGCCTTTTTTCTGCTGTTTGGTTTACCCTTTACTGCCTTTTTTGTACCACCCTTTGAGTTTTTTGAACCATTACGCTGTGCCTTAAAGCCAGGTGGAGGTGTTACAAGACAGTTTTTACCTGTGCCTATTAAGTCCTCTCTGCCTGCAATAACAAGTGCCTTTACTACGGTTTCTTTATTCTTTGGATTAAAGTATTGCAGTAACGCTCTTTGCATAGCCTTTTCTTTAGGTGTTTTAGGCACATATACCTCTTGTAGTGTGTAAGGGTCTAAGCCTGTGTAAAACATACAGGTTGAAACTGTGCCCGGAGTTGGGTAAAAATCCTGCACCTGCTCTGGACGGATATGCTCCTTTTTAAGGAATAGTGCAAGCTCTATTGCGTCCTTCAGTGTTGAGCCTGGATGTGATGACATCAAATAAGGAACTAAATACTGCTCCTTATTAACCTGCTTTGTTATTTTAAAGAATTTATCTGAAAATCTTTTATAGGCTTCTATATGTGGCTTACCCATTTTGTCAAGCACTGCTGACGAGCAATGCTCGGGTGCTACCTTTAGCTGACCACTTACATGGTGCTCTACAAGCTCCTTGAAAAACTCGTCGCTTTCGTCCTCCATCATATAGTCAAATCGAATACCCGAACGTATAAACACCTTTTTAATGCCCTTAATTTCTCTTAGCTTACGCAAAAGCTGTAGGTATTCATCGTGTGTAACCTGTAAATTCTTGCAGGGTGTTGGAGCAAGACATTTTTTGTTTTTACACATACCAGCCTTTTCCTGAATTTTACAGGAGGGCTGACGGAAGTTTGCAGTAGGCCCACCAACATCGTGAATATATCCCTTAAAGCGTGGATTCTTGGTAAGTGATATTGCCTCGTTAATAACCGACTCTTCACTTCTTGTTGTGATTACTCTGCCCTGATGAAATGCGATTGAGCAGAAATTACACGCACCAAAGCAACCTCGGTTATGTGTGATTGAAAATTCAACCTCTTGAATACCTGGAACACCACCTAATGATTCGTATGACGGATGATACATTCTTTCGTAAGGCAATGAATACACCCAGTCAAGCTCACTTTGAGTAAGTGGTGGCATTGGTTGATTCTGTACAAGTATGAATTTACCGTGTCGCTGTATGAGCTTTTTACCACGCACTGCGTCCTGCTCTTCCATTTGCTTACAACAGGCTACTGCGTACTCCTTTTTATTTTCCTTTACTACCTCATAGCTTGCACATTCTGTTGCTGACATTGGTATATAATCCTGTGTTTTTACAGCATAGCAGATACCACGAATATCGTGCAAATCCTGTACTGTACCACCCTTGTTAAGTACATCAGCAATTTCTATGGTCTGGTTTTCACCCATACCATATACAAGAATATCTGCCCTACTATCAAATAAAATTGATGGTCGAACAGCGTCGTCCCAATAGTCGTAGTGGGCAAATCTTCTTAGTGAAGCCTCTAAGCCACCTATAATAACAGGTGTATCTGGGTAAATTTCTTTTATAATATTTGAATAGACTATTACGGCTCTGTCGGGTCTGTTGCCTGCTTTACCACCTGCTGTATAGGCGTCATCGCTACGCTTTTTCTTTGCAGCTGTATAATGGGCAACCATACTGTCTATATTACCCGATGTAACCATAAAGCCTAGTCGTGGCTTGCCAAAGCGTTTAAAATCGTTTGTGCTTTGCCAGTTTGGCTGTGAAAGTATAGCTACCCTGTAGCCCTTAGCCTCTAGCACTCGTGACAATATACTTATACCAAAGCTTGGGTGGTCAACATATGAGTCACCTGTAACAAATACAAAGTCTACATACTCCCAGCCTAGCTTATCCATTTCTTCTCTGGTTATAGGTAAAAAAGCCATTGGTTTACCTCCTTTATATCTATAAATCTACATTCATCTATGGTTTAACCAACAATCGTAATAGGTTTCATTATATGTTAATGGGTCTAGCTTAAATGTACCCTGTTTCTCTTCTCTGATAGGGTGGCTACCACCT
This sequence comes from Acutalibacteraceae bacterium, assembly GCA_036309525.1. GTDB lineage: Bacteria > Bacillota > Clostridia > Oscillospirales > Acutalibacteraceae > CAG-964. The sequence continues at coordinate 21,508 of JAXJTP010000150.1, forward strand.
GACACATAATTAATACAGCTATACTCTATCTCATTATTTGATTTATAGGAATATAGCTCATACACAATCTGACTTCCTATTACCATATATTCTTCAACAACAGCTTTATTTTCAAATCTAGTAACATACACAAATGTGGGATAATGTATATATCTAGGATTAGGTTCCTTAGTATATAAAAAAGGAAATAAATATCTTGTATTTTCTATCCAATGAACCTGAAATATACAATCCAAACTTCCGTTGTTGTAGGTTTCAATTTGAATAAGCTCGCCAGCTTCATTTTTTATAAGCCTATGATAGCTTTTGGTGTTAGCTCTGATTTTATCAGATACTGTAATACCTTTTTGGTTTTTGATCAGATATTCAGAATAACCTTCTTTGTAGCCTACAAACGATGTGTTTTTAGTTGGCATATAAGAAAAGGAGCATTTTGTAATATCAAATTCACGAAATTTTGTCTTTTCACTAAGCTTATTAACCTGCTTTACCAAGCTGTCTAAATACTTATAATCTATCATATCCAATATTCTGCTTTCTTTTATTATTTTTTTGATTTTATATAATCTATCTGATCGCTAGAAACACATACAATAATTTCCCATATACTTACATCTAGCAGTAAACCAATCCAGCAAAATGCTCTTGTTTTATCAAACAGAAACAAGGCTATTGTTAAAAACAATCCACCTAATATAGGTGCAAATGAAGGTGATTCCTTATACCTTATTCTATAATATAGGTATATATAATTACATAACAAAACTATGCCACCTATTATAGCAAATATTATGCCTACAATTATTCTGATTAGCTCCAAATACTCCATATGCTTTACCTCTATATGTATTTTAGTAGTTAAGCTTTATGAATTACTAAAATTGCTTTTCCATAACCTCATATACAAGCAATACATTGTTTTTTACTTCATAGCGTTCACGCTTTATTGTTTTATAGCCTCTTTTTTCGTATAAACAGCATGCAGGTAAAGAAGCGTCGAGATATACAGTATCATAATGCAATGCTATTTTATTTTCTAAGCATTGCATAATATAGCTACCATAGCCTTGCTTTTGAAAATCAGGCTTAACATAAACCCTTGTAATGTGGTTATCCTTATAACAGCCTGTTCCTACAATTATATTGTCCTTTACTAAAATACTAACATTGCCTTCTTTTATATCCTTTAGAATATTTTCATAAGAATGAAGCTCTAAGAAAAAGTCAACAACCTCGTTTGGGTAGTATTTAGGATATATAGCCTGTATTGTTTCCTGCACCAGCATTGTAATCTTCTCTGCATTGCTTTCGTTGGCTTTTATATACTCCATAAGCTAACTCTCCTTACTACCCCCAAAAAATTTATATCACTCATATTGTTTTTACGCTCTAGCTACTGATATTAGGTCACAAACATTATCCTCAATAGTCGAATATACTTTTTCAGACCAGTCCCAAATATCTTTGCAATCATTTTCAATATATATAACTCTATCCTTCAAATTGTCAGGGATATATATTTCAAGCTTATCCTTTAATTTCGTAGGAATTACAATTTTATAGACCCATTCATTAAGAATTAATTCGTCCTTAACCTTCATAGGTAACACACCGTCACACACTACGTTTGGGTGTTTTATTAACTGGTCATATTTGAAATAAAATCTTACTCCTGGATTAAAATAAACACTTAAATCTTCTTCGTTTGGAAAACGCTCTAATGCACGCTCCATAACCAGTCTATCGCCTGCTTGACAATTTCCCCATGCGAACATTATATACTCAAAATAGTCAGCAGGGTCATTGGCTGCATTTCTTTTCTCTCTCATTAATTCCTCTACTGTTACCTTTCGGGCATTTAATGCAGACAGAAGTTTTCCAGACTGAAAAATCTTTATAGCATTATCAAGTGATGTTGTATGACATACATAATCAGTTACACAGCCTTTTCTATATGGGCAAGCTGTACATTCTGTAATTAGTTTTGGACGTGTTGCTTTTAAATAGAAGCTTTTATTCTCGATTTTTTCGTTAATCAAATTAAGCAAACTGCTATTCTCACATTCAATTACACATTCTCTGCCATATTTGTTTTCATATTCTATAAATTCAATAATTGTTCTAATCTCCCAATCAGTTATCTTTGGATAATCAGAAAGCTTCTTATATAAAACTCCGTCCCATACCTCTGTAAATTCAAATTCACCGATTTTTATTATCATATTATCATCTCCCTACAAATTTGATTTACATTAATCACTCATATTATTTTTACGCTCTAGCCATTGCTGGTAGGTCAATAGTACCTCTCTTGACTTTGAGCCTACGTGTGGGCCTACTATACCCATTTGCTCCATTTCGTCAATAAGTCTGCCAGCACGAGCATAGCCAAGGCGAAGTCTTCTTTGTAATAGTGAGGTTGAAGCCTGTCCGTTTTCTACTACTAGCTTAATAGCCTCCTCCATCATAGAGTCATCACTAAAGCCACCACCCATATCCTCGGTGCTGTCCTTATCCTTAGATGACTTTGAAAGCTCAAGCTCTGTAATCTTTTCAATTTCCTCTTCAATCTGAACATCGTATTGTGAGGAGTGGTCTTTCTTGATATATGATGTTACGTTTTCAATCTCTGAATCAGACGCATAACAGCCCTGTACACGAGTTGGCTTTGGTGCACCTATTGGGGCAAATAGCATATCACCCTTACCTATAAGCTTTTCTGCACCACCTACATCGAGTATAGTACGGGAATCTAGCTGTGATGAAACCTTTAGTGAAATTCTACTTGGAATATTAGCCTTGATTACACCTGTAATTACATTAACAGTTGGTCGCTGTGTTGCTACAACAAGGTGCATACCGGCAGCTCTTGCCTTTTGTGCTAGTCGGCAGATTGAGTCCTCTACCTCGTTTGGTGCTGTCATCATCAAATCGGCAAACTCGTCTATTGCAATAACAATGCTTGCCATTTTTTCACTTGGTATAGGAATACCCTCATCGTTTACTAATGGCTCCTCCTCTAGCTCCTCTGGTGTTCTTTCTGCACGGATTTTATTGTAAGAGTCTATCATCTCGTTATATCCACCAATATCTCTTACACCAAAGGTTGAGAATACCTTATATCTGTTTTCCATTTCGTTTACAGCCCAGTTTAAGGCACCAGCTGCCTTTTTAGGGTCAGTAACAACAGGTATAAGCAGGTGTGGAATACCCTTATACTTTGAAAATTCAACCATTTTAGGGTCGATAAGCAAAAGCTTTACCTCGTCTGGAGTAGCTTTATAAAGTAGGCTTATAAGAATTGAGTTTACACATACAGACTTACCCGAGCCTGTTGTACCTGCAATAAGCAGGTGAGGCATTTTTGCAAGGTCGGTAACAATGGTATTACCAGAAATATCCTTACCAAGTACAACCGATAGCTTACTTTTTGCCTTTTTAAATTTTGCAGAGTCGATAAGCTCTCGCATTGTAACCATAGTAATAACCTTGTTAGGCACCTCTATACCAACAGCAGGCTTTCCTGGTATTGGTGCCTCTATACGAACACCACTGCTTGCAAGGTTAAGAGATATATCATCTGCAAGATTTGTAATCTTACTAATTTTTACACCTGGTGCAGGCTGAACCTCAAATCGTGTTACAGATGGACCACGACAGATATTTACAATACTTGCATTAACACCAAAGCTTTTAAGAGTAGATTCCAGCTTTGTTCCGTTGCGTTCAAGCTCCTCCATAGCCTTCTGGTTATCCTCTTTACTGCCTGATGGATATAGAAGCTCAATAGGTGGATAGCAATACGATGTGTTTTCGGTAGAATCCTGATTTTCGCTTACCTGCTTTGAAATTTCAGCCTCTGCCTGTGCAAGCTCCTGCTTTTTGCTCCTTTTACCCTTTGGCTCGTCATCATTTTCAGGCTTTGTAAGCATATCAAGAATACTTGCTTTTTTATCGCTTGAATTACCCTTTTCTACCGTCTCTAAAAGCTCCTCTTTATTGGTTGGAGTTATTTCATCATCAAAATAATCGTCATCCTCCTGCAAAGCCTTTGCTTTTTCTTGCTTTGCATTTTTCACGGTATTAAAGGTGCTTGAGATTTCGTTTAAATCTACGTAGGAATCACCATAGTCATCATTTTCATCATTATTTTCTTTATCTAAAGTAGGCTTAGCTTGCTTTTTAAGGGTAGGCTTCTTCTTGCTGTTGCTCTTACCCTTTACCCTTTCAAGAGTATCTGTAAGCCTTTTAAAAGGAGACTCCTCCTTTGGTTCCTTTGTAAAATCGCACTGCTTGATACTATTTTTTATTAATGTAAATATCTTAACTGCTACATTGTAAATATCCTTAACAGTTATACCAAACATAAACATAATATCAACAACAAGCAATACTATACATAATAGCTTTGAAGCTGTAAAGCCAAATAAATATGCAAGAGGGTAGCCAAGCAAGCCTCCTAATATACCAGTTGCTGAGCCATTTACATAGCCCTTTGTTGTATCGGTATAAAGCTGACCTAAGCGAGTGAAATAGTCAACCTTTGGAGCATTTGGATTACTACCAAACAGATAAACACAGTTTGATAGTAAAATAACTGCAATTGCACCTAAAACTATTTTACCTATGTTGCCACCCGATACCTTCTTATCCTTTGCTGTGATAACACCTATATACATAAGTAATGCAGGCAGTGTTATTGCAAATACACCGAATATTCCCTTAAAAAAGTTATGTACAATAGTCCACACATTTTCGCCCTTATAAAGCACTAATGCAGTAAGTAATAATGCACAGCCGAAAAATATAATAGACTTCGCCTGCGAAGAAAGCTTTGCTTGCTCCTCTGGATTTTTTTTACTTTCTTTTTTCTTTTTAGTTTCTTTCTCTTTTTCTGCCATTTTTATCTCCCATTATTCAAGGTGTATCTATAAAAAATTTCAGATACAGCCCGATACTATCATTCAATTATAATTCCTGATTAATAATATTTTTGTTGTAAAAGCTACATAAACAAAATTGGTTCACCTGTAAAAACATTTACCCCTGCTGTAAGCTCTATAAGGCTTATAATTATAATTACAACGCCTGCAATAGCTGTATAGATTGCAAATATGTACATTCTTTCCTTTTGTAGCATCCACTTAAACAGCAATATAGCACCAAAGCCTACAACAGCCGAGGCTATTACTCCTGCAACTACAGCTGGTATCAAATCAGAAGAAACAGCACCTGCTCCAACAGCGTCCTTAAATTCCAGTATACTGGCAGCCAATACAGATGGCACACCCAAAACAAAGGAGTAATCAAGTGCTCTTTGCTTATTCAGCCCTCTCATTTCGCCAATAGCCAAGGTAGAGCCTGAGCGTGAAAGACCTGGGAAGATTGCAGCAAACATCTGTGCAACACCTATGCTAAGTGCGTCTATAACATTAAGGTGATATCTGCCCAAACCATTCTTTCTTATTATACCTCTAGCCTTGAATTGCTTTTCTGTTAATTTATTTGCCTTTGTGCCAAGTACAAGCAGAATACTTGTAACTATAAGCGACAAGCCTGTAATAATCATATATCCATTATTATCTGCCCACATTTCTGCTATATCCTTTGCACATAGGTCTTGACTGAATGGCAGTGGAATGAAAAGCAGAAATAGTGGTAATAATCCGATTATAAGCATTACTACCAGATTCTGGTCTTCGTTCATTTTATTCCAATGGTATTTTCTTTTTACAATATCCTTTACAATCTGCACACCTGCAACTATAAGCCTGCCGATAAGCCTATGATATACTGCAATTACTGCAAGCAATGTACCTAAATGTAGCATAACACTAAAAAAGAGATTAGCCTCTTCTATACCTAAAATATGCTGTGATATAGCTAAATGACCACTGCTTGACACTGGCAAAAACTCTGTTAGCCCTTGAACTATACCTTGAATTATAGCTTCTAAAATACTCATATATGTATATCCTCCTTAATAAAGCCTTGCTCCAACAGCTGAAGCAAGGCAATAAATCTTACTATAATAATCAATAAAAGCCTTTTACCTACTTTTTCTTTTTACTCTGCTTTGAAGCCTTGCTTTTATCAATCATTTTATACAAACAATCCAGAGCATCTCTTACTGTACCAACCTCGTCTATTAAGCCTTCCTCCACTGCTTCTTCTCCCTCAAGAATAGTACCCACATCAAGAACAAGCTCCTGTGTATTCATAGCCAGCTCGTTATATCTTCTATGAGGGATATTTGAATTACTGCTTACAAAGGTTGTTATTCTATCTTGCATTTTTCTGAAATACTCAAAGGTTTGTGGTACTCCTAGCGTTAAACCATTTGTACGAACAGGATGAACCGTCATTGACGCTGATCGTGCAATAAAGGAATGCTTTGTAGCCACTGCAAGTGGTATACCTATTGAATGACCTCCACCCAACACAATTGACACTGTAGGCTTTTTTAAGCCTGCAAGCACCTCTGCTATTGCCAGGCCTGCCTCTACATCTCCACCTGCTGTATTAAGCAGTACAAGCACACCGTCTATATCCTTGCTTTCTTCTATTGCAACCAGCTGAGGTATTACATGCTCGTACTTTGTGGTTTTATTCTGTGGTGGTAAAATGTTGTGACCTTCTATTTGTCCTATAATTGTCAAACAATGTATTACATAGCCACCCGATACAATTATAGAGCCACACTCTCTTATCTGCTCAAGTGAGTCATTGCTTATAGGAGTATCCTCCTGAGAAATTTCTTCCTGCTCTTCGTCATTAATAGTGCTTGATTTACCCTTAGTGTTTGTTTTTTTGCTTCCCACTATTATGCACCTCCTGAAAAACATTGTTTTCCAAAAGGCTAAAAATATACATTATAATTATATCACCTATATTTTTATAAAGCAATAAAGATTATACAGTTAATAAAAAAAGAAAATTTTATTTTATTTACCACAGCATAGGTAAAACTTTATGTATAAATTACAACTAATAAAATAAAGCTTAAACTACATAATATTATTACAACATCAATTTAATAAAAAGCCGAAGTAATTCAAAGAATTTTCAGCAGAAAATTTATTATATACGATGTTGTTTAATATATGAATTTAAAGCTAAGAAAAAATACAGTAGGTTTTATAAAAGCAATAATTCTGTAAGGCGAGTGTAATGCACCAGGCTGAATTAAACAGAAAAAACTTTACTGTAAAAAACGTAGATTTACAGCATACACCAATAAAGGGTATAGCGTAAATTTTCAATTAAAAAGAAAACAAAAAGAAAAAATAAAAAGGAGAAATAATTATGTCATCATCAAACAACAATCAGTTAAATGTACCTGAGGCAAGAGAAGCAATGGAGCGTTTTAAGATGGAGTGTGCAAACGAAGTAGGTGTAAACCTAAAGCAGGGCTATAATGGCGACATTACAGCAAGACAGGCTGGCTCTATAGGTGGTATGATGGTTAAGAAAATGATCGAAAGCTACGAGAAGAATATGAAATAATATAAACTATCAGACAAGGTATAATGCCTAAAAAAACAAAGGGTAAGCATTAATTTGCTCACCCTTTGTTTTTATCATTTATTTTTAGAAGGTATGTAAATAGTAATTAACAAATATATAGTTTAAAAAGCACTTAACGCTAGCTTAATCAGATACCCAAAAGTCAGGTCTGATAAAAATATAACTGCAACAGGAATTGTTATAGCTGTTAAGGTTTTAAATTTTAATTTTTCTGTAAAAGAAGAAACCTTTGGCTCAATAATATAACAAAGACCTGTACCCATAAGTGCAAACACCAAAATCGATCTAAAGCATACATAGCCTCCGATATTTCCAAAGTTCCAGATTTCTGTATTGTAATCCCATAGACGAAGTCCGTTACCAAAGGTAAACAAAGCCCAGCCTACAACAAGCTCCAGCACTCCAGAGCTTAATGCACTAATTAAAAAGACAGAAAGCATCGAAAATTTTTGTCTTCTTGTTATCAATAGAATAAGCATAGCTCCAAAGCCATAGATAGGAAGCCATGGACCAAAGCCCTGCCCTCTTTTTATAAATTCTCCTGTATCAATTCTGTAAAATATAAGCTCATAAACCCAACCTAAAAAACAGCAAATAAAAAACAGAAGAAAAATCGTCATAATTTTTCGGTATGTTTTTTCTTTATACTTCATTTTTATAATTCCTTTTTAATTAATAGCCTTATATCAAAATTCACAAGAATATCATATCATATATACTAAAAAATGTAAACAATTATTTTTACTTATACATAAACATATAAAGGCAATTTTCACAAATAGGCTCTTGGTTGAATAATATGTAGTGTAATTATTCTTAGAACAACAAAACAAATTTGGGTTTGTAGGGCTAACGCACAAACGCTGATAGAGAAAAACGTAAAGTTTGGGTCCAGCCTTTTTAAAGGCTGGTGGGGTTAAGGGGTGAAACCCCTTACAGGTTTTAAGGACGGAGTCCTTAACTCATAGTTTTTCCTAAAAATGCCGTGTACACGGCATTTTTAATAA
>JAXJTP010000151.1:0-2621 GCA_036309525.1 Acutalibacteraceae bacterium
ATAATACAACCAATCCCTACGGGATTGATTGTGGCAATCAATTTGCTTCGCAAATTGGTTGCACGACCCGATAAACTTTTGAAAAAGTTTAATCAAAACTTTTAAGCTGTCTTTCCTCTGGTGTGAGCGTTAGCTCACACCTACAAACCCAAATTTGTACAGCTCTCTATTATTAGCACTAAGTACGTTAATTAATACAGAAAAATTATTGTAAGTAGCTGTACAATTATGCTATACTTATATTATTAAAATCAGACAGGAGGTTATATTGTATGAAGTACAATACAGCTTACGCTAAATTAATAAAAAAAGAGGAAATAGCAAAGGGTATCTTTGATTTTGTGTTGGAATGTCCTGAGCTTGCAAAAAAAGCAGAGGCAGGTCAGTTTGCACATATTGCAGTACCTGGCAAAACACTACGCAGACCTATTTCAATATGTGACGCAACTGATACAACACTAAGAATTGTTTTTCAGGTAAAGGGTGAGGGTACAGATTTACTTTCACAAAGCAAGGTTGGCGATGATATAGATATTCTTGCACCACTTGGTCATGGCTTTACAATTCCAAAGGGCAAAAAGGTTGCCTTTGTTGGTGGTGGAATAGGTGTTCCTCCTATGCTTTACAGTGCAAAGCAGGCTGACTCTGCTATTGCAGTACTAGGCTTTAGAAATAAAGATGCTGTAATTCTTGAAGATGACTTCAATGCTGTATGTGACAAGGTTTGTATAGCAACAGATGACGGAAGCTATGGTGTACACGGCTTTACAACAGATATTCTTAAAGAGGTTATTGGTGAGGTTGACTTGGTTTGCTCCTGTGGCCCTACACCAATGCTAAAGGCTATTGCACAGATTTGTAAGGAGAATAACACACCTTGTCAGGTATCTCTTGAGGAGAGAATGGGCTGTGGTATAGGTGCTTGCTTAGTTTGTGCTTGTAAAACTCTTGACAAAAACGGCAACGAAGAGCACAGCCACGTATGCAAAAAGGGTCCTGTATATAATGCAGAGGAGGTAGTTTGGTAATGGCAGATTTAAAGGTTAATGTAGCTGGAGTTGAATTTAACAATCCACTTATAGCAGCGTCAGGAACATTCGGCTTTGGCAGAGAATATTCAGAATTTTATCCACTATCTGTTATGGGTGGAATTTCTTGCAAGGGTATCACATTAAAGGCACGCCCAGGTAATCCTGCACCAAGAATTGCAGAAACTCCATCTGGTATACTTAACGCAGTAGGCTTGCAAAATCCAGGTGTAGATCACTTTATTGAAAACGATTTACCTTGGCTCAAGGAGCAGAACACAGTAATTATCGCAAATATTGCTGGTAATAGCTACGAGGATTACTGCCTTATGGCTGAAAAGCTTTCTGAAACCGATGTTGATATGATAGAGCTTAATATCTCTTGCCCTAATGTAAAAAGTGGTGGTGTTCAGTTTGGTACATCCTGCGAAAGTGTAGGAGCTATTACAAAGGCTGTTAGACAGCACTGCAAAAAGCCTCTAATAATCAAGCTTTCTCCTAATGTTACAGATATAGTTTCTATTGCACAGTCAGCCGAGGCAGAGGGTGCAGACGCTATATCTATGATTAACACTCTGACAGGTATGCGTATTGATATAAATACAGGCAGACCTATTATCCGTAATAACACAGGTGGCTTATCTGGCCCAGCTGTATTCCCTGTGGCTGTAAGAATGGTTGCACAGGTTGCACAGGTGGTTAATATTCCTATTATCGGTATGGGTGGAATCTCTACATGGCAGGACGCAGTTGAAATGATGATTGCTGGTGCTACTGCTCTTCAGATAGGCACTGTTTTATTCAAAGACCCTTATGCACCTGTAAAAATTAATGAGGGTATAAATAAATTCCTTGACGAAAAGGGCATTAAGTCTGTAACAGAGCTTACAAAGACTATAAAGCTATGGTGATATATGATAATAATGTCAGTTGATTTAGGCAAGGCACGCACAGGGCTTGCAATATGCGACAAAAGTGAATTTTTAGCCTCTCCACTTGGCACAATAGAGGATAGAAACCTTGACAGAGTTGCTGAAAAGGTAGCTGAGTATGTTAAAGAGCGTAGGGTTGAATTGCTTGTTGTAGGCTTACCGAAAAATATGGACGGTAGCGAGGGCGAAAGTGCACAGAATGCAAGAGCCTTTGCACAGCACCTTGAGGAGCTATGTAATATTCCTACAGTAATGCAGGACGAGCGAGGCACAACAATAACTGCCCATAGCTTTTTAAACACAACAGATACAAGAGGTAAAAAGCGTAAAAAAGTGGTAGATACAGTTGCTGCTACAATTATTCTTGAGGACTATTTGAATTTTCGCAAAAATAATAAATAAGAAAAGTTAAAAACATAAAAAGGTTGCAGAGCTTAGCTTTTGCAACCTTTTAATTTTTTATTTAAAGATATTGAATACAAATTTGGGTTTGTCGGTGTGAGCTAACGCTCACACCAAAGGAAAGACAGCTTAAAAGTTTTGATTAAACTTTTTCAAAAGTATATCGGGTCGTGCAACCAATTTGCGAAGCAAATTGATTGCCACAATCAATCCCGTAGGGATTGGTTGTATTATCTGAAAGCCCTTGTGGGATTTTAAA
>JAXJTP010000152.1:0-1725 GCA_036309525.1 Acutalibacteraceae bacterium
AATATAGGTATATATAAAGTTGTAGTTACAAGGTAGGACTTTTTCCATAACCTCTACATTTATGTTTGTTTATCAGTAAATGATTACTACTTGTTTTTGTTATCATCATCCGAAAGTATTTGTTTTCATCTAATGTTAGCTATTTGTTAATTAAAGGTATCAACATCATGATAAAAAATAAAGCGAATCAACGGAGGTTATACTATGTTTTCAGCAGATAACAAAAACGAACTACTATCAATAGAAGAGCTATGCGATAAGCTGTTCATATCACCTACTACAGCGTATAAGCTGTTACAATCAGGAGAGATTAAAGCATTCAAATTAGGTACATGGAAAATACCATTGAAAAGCGTAGAAGATTATATCAATAAGAAATGCAGTGATTGATATAATACATAAAATTAAGTGTATATTATAACCATGCTATAAGCCTGACTAGTTCAGTCCTATAGGAGCATAGATTATCTTGTAAAAGAATGTGTCTATTATTTTTTGTGACTACATGATACAAAAACAAAATCTATTTAACCGTCTCCCCTGTCATTCTCTTACATAACAATTGTATATTATCTTTATGAAAGCCCGAAGCGTTATGCTTCGGGCTAAAATTTTGTGCAACTAAAGGTTGCTTCGGAGGTAATATAACAATGACAGAAGAAAAAATTATTTGTGAGTGTTGTGGTGCATATCTCACAGAAGAAAACATTTCGGAGTTTGACGAGCAATTTCTATGTTCCGACTGTCTGTCAACCGAGACTACTTTTTGTAGCTGTTGTGGGGAAAGAATATGGGTTAGTAGTAATTCTGGTGACAGCCACATTACGCTTTGCGAAAGCTGCTATGAAACCTACTACACTCACTGCAATGATTGTGACAGAATAATTCATCGTGACCATGCGTGCTATTACGATGAAGAGCCCTACTGTCAGAGCTGTTACGATCGTTGCTCTGAGGAAAGAAGCATAAAGGATTATGGCTATAAGCCTGAGCCAATCTTTTATGGTGATGGCAACAGATTTTTCGGAGTTGAGCTAGAGGTTGATGATGCAGGCGAGGACGACGATAACGCCTATGAGGTTATCAGAACGGCGAACCGAAACGGAAAGGAACATATTTACTGCAAGCATGACGGTTCTTTAGATGAGGGCTTCGAGGTTGTAACTCACCCTATGACACTGGAGTATCATCTTAACGAAATGCCTTGGAAGGAGGTGCTCTCCGAGCTTCGCAGTATGAGCTATTGTTCTCATAACGCAGGTAGTTGTGGTCTTCATATTCATGTGAATAGAAGTACATTCGGAGATACCACAGAGAAGCAGGAAGCGTGTATCGGCAGAGTGCTATATCTCTTTGAAAAATTCTGGTCAGAGCTTTTGAAGTTTTCAAGAAGAAGCTACAGCCAGCTTGAACGTTGGGCAGCACGCTATGGCTACAAAGACAATCCTAAAGAAATGCTGGACCACGCAAAGAAGGGTTCTTGCAATGGCAGATATTCCTGTATCAATCTACATAACTATTACACCATAGAATTCAGAATTTTCAGAGGTACACTGAAATACAACACACTGATAGCCACACTTCAGCTCGTGAATCGAGTTTGCAGTGTGGCTTTTAGCTTTTCTGATGAAGAAATACAAGCCTTGTCGTGGTCTGAGTTTGTGTCGTATTGTACCGAGCCTGAGCTTATTCAGTACCTGAAAGAACGCCGAATCTATATAAATG
>JAXJTP010000153.1:0-39628 GCA_036309525.1 Acutalibacteraceae bacterium
AACTATGAGTTAAAGGGCTTTGCCCTTTAAAATCCCACGAGGGGTGTTACCCCGAGCAATCAATTTACTTCGTAAATTGGTTGCATTACCCCATAAACTTTTGAAAAAGTTTAATCAAAACTTTTAAGCTGTCTTTCCTTAGGTGTGAGCGACAGCTCACACCGACAACCCCAAATTCATCTATCATCAAATCCGATAAATTAATTTTTATTTTAAGGAGGCTTTGGAATTATGGAAATGTTTGATATTTATACAGAAAGCAGAGAAAAAACAAACAAAACAATACAGCGTGGTGTTAAGCTGAAAAAAGGCGATTATCGTGTAGTTGTTCACTGCTGTATTTTTAACAGCAAAGGTGAAATGCTTATTCAGCAACGCCAGCCTTTTAAAAAGAGCTGGTCTGATATGTGGGATATTACTGCCGGAGGCTGTGTTATTTCGGGAGAAACAAGCAAACAGGCTGTACAAAGAGAGGTTTTTGAGGAGCTTGGCATTGATATAGATTTTTCAGATATTCGACCACATCTCACAATAAACTTTGACAATGGCTTTGACGATTATTATATAATATATAATGATGATATAGATATATCATCACTTAAATTACAATACGAGGAAGTAAAAGCTGTTAAGTGGGCAGGTCTGAAAGAAATAAAAGAAATGCTGATTAATGGCACATTTATTCCATATAGAGATGCTTTAATTGATTTACTTTTCACTATGAAAGCATATGGCTGTCATAAAAGCACAGAGGATACTATTTAAAAAATAACCGAGAGAAGATTAGCTATGATATTACAACCAAATTATTATGATGATTTTAAATGTATAGCAAATAAATGTAAAGATAACTGCTGTATTGGCTGGGAAATTGATATTGACGAAGCAACCTTTAACAAATATATGCTGGTTAAGGGAGTGCTTGGAAATAGACTTAAAAACGAAATAGCAACCGAAGACGAGGTTCATTATTTTAAGCTGAAAGAGCACGATAGATGTCCTTTTTTAAACAGGGATAATCTATGCGACATAATTTGTGAAATGGGAGAAAATGGGCTTTGTCAAATTTGCAATGATCACCCAAGGTATTTTAATAATTATGGAGATATTACAGAAAAGGGCTTAGGCTTAGCCTGTGAAGAGGCGTGCAGAATTATTCTTACACAAAGCACACCTTCCTATATGGTTAACAACACCACTAAAATAAAATTCACACCTGATAAGCTTGAGGATATTTATCTTGAATACCTGTACAAAATAAGAGATATAATTATTGATACACTACAAAGCAAGGACTATAACCTTACAGTCAGACTTGCTTGTGTTATAGAGCTATGTATATATGTGCAAAAAGAATGTAGCTCTGATAAAAGCGATATTGAGTTGCTTAATTCTATTAACAGTGTAAAGGAATATGTTAATAACCTATTGGAAAATATAAGCAATTATTCACCAAAGGCTAACGCAGAAGAAAAAAGCAATCTGATAAAGCAAATACTTATGGATTATACTCAGCTAGAAATTTTAGATAACAGCTGGGAAATATTGCTTAATAAAACAATCAGCAATATCAAAAAACAGCACAATAAAAGCACATCAAATAATTACAGCTGTACTTCTGATTTAATTTATGAAAATATGCTTGTGTATTTAACGCATAGATATTTTCTTGAAGGCTACTATGACAATATGCTTATAGAAAAATCACTGCTTTTACTTTCTACCTATATTGTAATTAAAAGCATATACGATTACAGCTTTAAAGAGCAGAATATAAACAGCCTGATAGATATAATACATAGCTATTCAAAGGAAATTGAATATTCTGATATTAACATAGAAACGCTTTACCAAAAATACTGCACCAATACTGCTTATACTGAAAATAACGTTTACACTCTTCTTAGTGAATAAGCAAAAGCCACGCAATTATCTGCGTGGCTTTTGTAGCTTATGTAATATTAATAATCATCAATAACGAATCCAACCTACAAGGCGTTGAATTTCAGATGCCTTGCCTAAATCGCCATATATTCTAAGCTTACCAACAGTATAGGCGGCCATAGCGTTCATCTCGCCTCTTGCAATCTTCAAGAAGTCTTGTGTATCTGCAATAAAGAGTGTGTCGTGGTCCTTATAATCATAAGGCTCTACAATTAGCTCTCCGTCATTAAACAATACATAGAAGGTACCTCCACCCTCGCCTGTCATTGTAATCTGTATTGCAAGATGTCCCTTATACTCGTGTACATCTGAATGAATAAAAATATTTTTGATTTCGTTAAAAGCTTCCTGAAAGGTCATTTTTCTTCCTCCGTCTTGTTTTTTTCCTAAAGGCTATTTTAAGAAATATACATAAATACCCTGTCAATATTTTAACTATTAAACATAAAATACCTAATTAAAATATATTAATTCAACAGAAAAAATATTACATAATCGTAACTTATTTAATGTTAACATTACATTAATATAATGTCAATATGCTTTTTAGATTTTGTAGCTTTGTGCAAAATCAACATATACAGTCACAAATAATTATAATAAAATTTCTACAAAATTTGACCCTATGAAGCATACTTAATTAAATATCAATATCCTCAAGGTCTTTATTGTCTACAACACGCATTGGCTTTTTGTTGAACAGATCATATAGTACAGGCACAATATACAGTGTCATTAGAGTTGCATAGGTTAAACCACCTATACAAACTATAGCAACAGGTTGCATCATCTCTGTACCCTCTCCGAAGCCAAGAGCCATACCTATCAATCCGATAATAGTAGTAATAGCTGTCATAAGAATTGGTCTCATTCTGGTTTTACCTGCTTCTATAAGAGCTTGCTTTTTCTCCATACCATCAATACGAAGCTGGTTTATATAGTCAACAAGAACTATACCATTATTAACTACTATACCACAAAGCATTACAAAGCCTATCAGCGATACAACGCTTATATCAAAGCCTGTTATAAATAAGCCCAAGAAACCACCAGTAAATGCAAGTGGAATAGTAAACATTACTATGAATGGTGACTTTAAGCTCTGGAACTGTGCTACCATTACAAGATAGATAAATATTACACCCAATAACAGCATCAAGCACATATCATATACAGATTCCATTGTGCTTTCGTTTTCACCTGTAAATTTAATAGAAACATCTGGAGAATGCTCGTATTTCTCAACAGCTGATTTTACTCTGTTTGATACATCTGTAACTGTGTATTCAGGAGAAATCTGACCTGTTACTGTCAGGTATCTTCTTTGATTTTCTCTTGAAATAGATGTCATAGCGTCTGCCTTTGTTATTTTTGAGATTTCACCCAAAGTGATAACCTTTTCTTTACCCTCTTTGTCTGTGTATTTAATCTCTTTATCAAGCAACTTTTCTGCCTTTATATTTGACTTTTTATCATCTATTACAACAACGTCAAGTGATGAACCGTCTGAATTTGAAAGTGTAGTTGCTGTGCTTTCACTTGTGATAAGTGCGTTTACCTGCTGGAAAACCTGTGCAACTGTTAAAGAATGCTTCATAGCCTTTTCTTTATCAACTGTAATTCTTATCTCTGTTGTTACATCTGCAATACCGTTGTCACTTTTTTCTATACCGTCAACATTCTTTACGATTTTCTCAATATCATTAGCAGTTTTCTGAAGCTTATCAAGGTCATCACAATAAATAGTAACACCAACGCCACTACCCATCAGCATTTCCATAGAGCCCATTAAACCACCACTTACAGATATTTCTGCATCAAACTTTTTAGCCTCAATCTGCTCTGTAAGGTCGTTTATAACAGCTTCACTCTCTTTTGCATATTCGTCCTTAAGCACTAAATACAACACAGAGCTACCATCATTACTGCCACCCATACCCATTATGCTGGTAGAATCGCCTACCATAGCACCAACAGTTTGATATTTATCTGACTTATTTACAATCTCAAGAACCTTTTCAGACATCTTTACAGTATCCTCAAGCTCGCTACCCTTAGGCATTGTAATATTAACCTGTATTTCAGCACTACTTGCATTTGGCATAAAGCTAAAGCCCTTTGAAATAGAAAGTACTGTACTACCTACAAGCATAAACAACGCTAAAATTAAGGCGATTGCTCTGTGTGATAGTGTAAAATCTATAGTCTTTTCATAGATTTTAACAAGCATATCCATAACTCTATGCTTATGCTCTTTTACATTTTCGAATAGTGTTTTACCCATTGCCGGTACAAGTGTAAGTGCTACAACCAAGCTTGCAATAAGTGAATAAGCTATTGTAAGTGCCAGATCCTGAAATATCTGTCTTGTAAGACCCTGTATAAATACGATTGGCAGGAACACACAAATAGTTGTAAGAGTAGAGGCTGTAATAGCACCTGCTACCTGTCTTGCACCATTTACAGCAGCCTTAATAGCTGGTACTCCCATATTTCTCAGACGATATACATTCTCGATTACAACTACCGAGTTATCTACAAGCATACCTACACCAACTGCCAAGCCAGAAAGTGAAATAATATTCATTGTTACTCCACTAAAATACATAAGTACAATAGCAAATATAACAGAAATTGGAATTGAGCAGGCTACTATAATAGTTGGCTTAATATCCTTTAAGAATAGTAATAAAACTATAATAGCAAATACAGCACCAACAAGAAGATTTGAAAGTACATTATTTATAACAAGGTCAATATACATACCCTGATCCATAAGCACTGTATAATTAAACTTTACATCTTCACCCTTTATTGCCTCAAGCTCTTTTTCAATATTTTCACAAACAGTTGCTACTGCTGACTCTGATGACTTTGTAAATGACAGCATTAAGCCGTTATTTCCATTAATTTTAGTGTAAACCTCGTCAGAGTTATCTGCCTTAGCTACCTTTGCAACATCCTTAAGATATATAGGCTCTACATCGTCAAGACCTAGGTCAAACAACAAAAGATTTTCAAGCTCCTTTGAATCTGTAAGCTTATCGCCTACACGTACTATGTGCTGTTCTTTACCCTCGGTTATATAGCCTGCTGGCATAGAGAAATTCTGTGCAGTAAGAATACCAGAAATCATTTCCATGGTAATAATCTTTGTAACATCAGAGCTTTCCTGTGTTGTTTCTTGCTGTTCATTTACAGTATCAAGTGCTGTTTCAAGCTCCTTTTTAGTTGCTTCAAGCTGTGTTTTTGTAGCTGTAAGAGTAGACTCGTTTACTCTTATTTCTACATAGGCTGTATTCATCTGATATTCAGCCTCTAGCTGTTGCTTAGCAAGCTCAGCCATTGCAGTGTTAAGTGCAACCTCGCCACTTTCAAGCTGTGTAAGAGTTGCGTTTAGCTGTTCAAGGGCTGAATCAATCTGTAGAATACCAGCCTGCATTTCATCTAATGCAGTTTGCAATGTATCCTCAGAAAAGCCCTGCTTGGTAAGGCTTGCAACAATTGAATTATATGATTTCTCAAGATTTTCAAGAGATGTAGTTAGCTCATCAAGCTTAGCAGTTAAGTCAATAGATGTAATTCCCATTTTCAACAGAGCTTCATCTATTTTCTGTAGCTGTTGATATGCTGACTTATACTCCTCTGACTCTGGGTCAAGTGACTCAAGCAACGCATTAAGATTATCAACAGTAGTCTTATATGCAGACAGCTGAGTAACAGTAGCTGTCATATCCTGAATATTCTTTTTAAGGTCAAGAATTATTGTCTGAATACCAGCAAGCTGTTGATATGTAGTCTGAATGCTTGCTCTTTGTGCTGTAAGAGTGCTTATAGTATCTATAATCTGAATTTTACCATTTATAAGCTCTACCTGTTTCTGGTTAATAGTACCCTGAGCGTCAGCAAGCTGAGCATAGGCTAGCTTTCTCTGCTTTTCAAGCTCTGACTTACCAGAATCTATCTGCTTTTGTCCGTCCTTTACCTGCTTTAAGCCATCGTTTAGCTGGTTAAGTCCGTCCTCAATCTCGGCTTTACCCTCTTCAAACTTACTGTTTATTGCCTTCTGTACGGTTTTATTAACCTTTTTCAGCTTATCGTGGTCAATAGTTACCTTTATACCCTCTTCTACTGCACCAACTGTAGCTATTGAGGCAACACCCTCAACACCCTCTAGTCGGTTAAGTATATTACTATTCAGATAGTCTGTTAATTCTATGGTATTCAGACCCTCAACATCAACTGCAATAACAGAAGCAGGCATCATATCTGGGTTAATTTCCATAATTGTAGGTGTGCCTACGGTGTCGTCCCACATACCCTCGAGCATATCTATCTTACCACTTACGTCTACAACAGCACTATCCATATTGGTGCCATCTTCAAACTCTACCATTACCATAGAGTAATTATCACTAGAGCTTGAGGTTATATTTTTTACACCATCAAGCACTGCCACAGACTGCTCAAGTGGCTTTGAAACGGTTGTTTCTACAAGCTCTGGGCTTGCACCTGGATAGGTTGTAATTATTATCATATATGGAAAATCCATATTTGGCAGTAGATTTGGTGTCATTTCCATAAACGAAACTACGCCTAATACCACTACCAATATAACTGCAACCAACACAGTAAATGGTTTTTTTACACTGAATTTTGATAACATTTTTACCTCCTGTAAATAATAAATATTCAATTATTCCCTATTTAAATAAATTCCACTTTTCAGTAAATCAAAAATTTTGACAACCTCATTCTTTACCTCTTTATAATCTCTTGAAAGAACAAATATTTCAAACCAAAACCTTGAAAGCACAGAAGAAAGAATTGTAACTATATACTCTATACTTTCCTCGTCATTTTTATACAGTAGCTCTCTGTTGATATACCTTTTAATTTCTGCAAGCAATGGCTTATTTTCACAATGATTATGTTTTTCCTCCTTCAACAAGTTCTCACTTATATTTGTAAAGGAAAATACTATTTTAAAAGCAACCGAATAGCTTTTTGATTTTGAGGCTTCTACCACAAAATCAAAAACTCTTTCACAGGCTTTAAAAACATCTCCATCACTTTCAATCATATATCTTTTGCACTTTTCACTAAGCTCATCTGAAAACCCGTGTAAAATAACGTTAAGTAAATCTGCTTTATCATCAAAATACTGATAAAAGCTACCTCTTGAAATTCCTGCATTTTTCACTATCTGATTTATAGAAATATCCTCGTAGGATTTCTGTTCTACCTCTTGAAGAATGGCTTCTATTATCCTTCTCTTCTTCTCTACCGAAAGATTATGAAAGGTTTGTTTTACCACATAAGCACCCCCTTTTTTCAGTCGTTTTTTACATTCTATAAAGCAGAATGACAATCTGTCATAACCTCTAAATTATACTTAAGCATATAAAAAAAGTCAATTATTTACAAAATAAAATACTAAACAACATTACCAAACAAAAGCTTGTTTTTTATGTTAAATAAACAAAAAAATTATTATTTTTTATTACTCTATTAGCTTGACCATATAGAAAAAAAGTAATATAATTACTTAAAAGCTAAATTTTTAACAAACTGTAAATTTTTAGTTGCTAATTTTGTAAAGAAAGAGGGTATTATAAGATGGAGATTTTGAATTTAAACTCTGCGTTGATTGATAAATATATGTTTATACTTAACATAGCTATCATTTTACTTTCAACAAAGATATTTGGACTGATTTTCAAAAAATTCCATATGCCACAGGTTGTTGGTGCTTTATTAGCTGGCTTAATTTTAGGTCCTGCACTTTTAAATGTTTTACAAGAGGACGACTTTATAACTAAGGTTTCGTCATTAGGTGTTATTGTTCTTATGTTCTCGGCTGGTCTTGAAACAGATATTAAGGAATTTAAGAAAACAGGTAAAGCATCAGCTCTGATTGCACTTTTTGGTGTTATAGTACCTCTTGTAGGTGGCTTTGCAATTACATATTTTATGGTTCCTCCGTCAAATGTAGGTGCCACACACTTCTTAAAGGGTTTATTCATTGGTGTAATATTAACAGCTACCTCTGTTAGTATTACCGTTGAAACACTTAAAGAAATGGGCAAAATGAATACCCGAGCAGGAAATGCTATTCTTGGTGCAGCAATTATTGATGATATTCTTGGTATTATTGCACTTACAATTATTTCCAGCTTTGCTGACTCTGATGTAAAAATCTGGGTAGTAATGATTAAGATACTTGCTTTCTTTGTATTCTCAATTGTTGTTGGATTTTTATGCTATAAGCTTTTCTCTTTGTATATGGACAGATATAAAAAGGATTACCGTAGATTTGTAATTCTTGCCTTTACATTCTGTCTGCTTATGTCTTGGATGTCTGAAATAGCTTTTGGTGTTGCAGACATTACTGGTGCATATATCGCAGGACTTATCCTTTCAAACACAAGCAAGCACAATTATCTTGAATCACGCTTCAGCACACTTTCATATATGTTGCTTTCACCTATCTTCTTTGCGAGTATAGGATTAAAGGTAGAATTGCCAGAAATGTCTGCTCTTATAATAACATTTGCAATTTTACTTGCAGTAATTGCTATTCTATCTAAAATGGTAGGCTGTGGTGTTGGTGCTAAGCTTTGTGGCTTTGACACAAAGGAATGCCTACAGATTGGTGCAGGAATGATTTCACGAGGTGAGGTTGCACTTATTGTTGCTGACAAGGGCTTATCTTTAGGATTAATGGATAAAGAGCTATTTGCTCCTATTGTAATAGTGGTTGTAGCAACAACAATTATTGCACCTGTAATTCTTAAATTTGTGTTTGCTGATAAAAATAAATCTGACAAAATCACTTCAGACAACGAGGCAAACATAATTGAAGCTCCTGATAGAATGATAAAGGATATACATCAATCAATAACAAATTAATATTACAATATTGAAATAAAGGGAACAGTTTTTCAGCTGTTCCCTTTATATTTTTACAAAAAGTGAAACTGTTTTTAAACAAAGTGTAAATTATCGAAAAACGATAATAATTCATTGACTTTAAAAATTTACTGTGCTAATATATTCCAAAAGGAGGTACCAATGTGAGAAAATCAAAATCTATATTTTTCTCTATTTTAGTTGTAAGAGCTTTGATAGCGATTCTTTTTATAAGTGCTTTTTTCATACCTTTAATAAGTAAAGCTTATGTCGAAATCTCTAACAGTCCAACAGATATTTCTGTGCAGATTACAATTGGTCTTTATTTTCTTGAGCTACCTGCTATGGCTACAATGGTTGCTTTACATTTGCTTTTAACAAACATAAAAAAGGGAAATGTTTTTGTAAAAAAGAACACTACCTTTCTTACTGCTATATTTATAGGCTTAATATTAGTTGGTGTAATCTGTGCTTTTATGGCACCAATTTCGTGGGCGTTTGGTTTTACGGCTATTTCGTTTTTATTTGTAGCTTTGATTTTATTGGTATTACGAAATGTTTTCGACTATGCTGTGACTATTAAAGAGGAAAATGACTTTACCATATAATAAAGGAGATGAGTGTAATAGCTATTGTAGTAAAGCTTGATTCAATGCTTGCAAAAAGGAAAATTTCGTCAAGTCAGCTTGCCGAGCAGGTAGGAATAACTCCTGCTAATCTATCTATACTTAAAACAGGTAAAGCAAAGGCTATACGCTTTTCTACCTTGAATAAGCTTTGCAGAATTTTAGAATGTCAGCCAGCAGACTTGCTTGAATATGTTGATGACGAAAAATTATTATAAGAAAGGTAGGTTATTTATATGAATAATAATTCTGGAGGCACTAAGGCTCCTAATAATAATGGTAATTATAATAATACACAACCACCATATAACAGCTACAACGATAATTATTCAAACACAAACGCTGATACAAGAACAGCACAAAATAATCCATCAAACAATAATCAGCAAGTGTTTAATAACACCCCGAATAATCCTTATTGGTCACAACCAAACAATGGCTATGTACCACCTAATGCACCACCTCCACCAAAAAATCACCCTTATTATCAGGAGCAACAATACAACACATCACCTCCTGTAAAAACACCAAAGCGTATTTTCGACAAGGCTGACAAGGTATTTGGTTGGTTTGCAATTGCAATAGGTTTTCTGTTTGTGCTTACAATTGGCTCATTATGGTTTGATTTTGGTATAGGTGCAACCATCTTCTTTGAAGCAAGTCTTGTTATATCCTATTGCTATGCAATAAAGAAAAAATTAAAAATTGGTATTATACATAATGTTTCGTTTTTCTTGTTAATGATATTATCCTTAAGCTTTTCCTTTTTTAGCAATAGCTTGGCACTAGGTGCAGATTTTCTATTCATTACAGTAGCTACTGCCTACTGGATGTATTCCATTGGTGAGCATAAGGAAGACAGCTTCATAAACGAGCTACTTACAAGCATATTTGCATATCCGTTTATGAATTTTGGTGCTTTATTTGGAGCTATCTCAAAGAAGAAAAAGAACGGAGAAAAGGGTAATTTAAAATGGGTTATTC
Organism: Acutalibacteraceae bacterium; assembly: GCA_036309525.1. Taxonomy (GTDB): domain Bacteria; phylum Bacillota; class Clostridia; order Oscillospirales; family Acutalibacteraceae; genus CAG-964. The sequence continues at coordinate 10,467 of JAXJTP010000153.1, forward strand.
TTGGCCTATGTATAGCTATTCCTTTAGTAGCAATAGTATCAACACTGCTGATTATGAGTGATGATATGTTCAAGGCTATGTTCTCATCTCTGTTTGATGATTTCTTCTCAAAGATATTAGTATACATATGGTATGCAATAGTTGGTCTGCCTTTAGCTATGGGTGTATTCAGTATTTGGTATACTAAATATACAAATAACAAAACTGTTAAAGCACAAACTATTAACACAACAGATTTCGCTAAGCAAAATAAATCTGTAGAAAACTGTCATATTGCACCACCTGCACTTATGTATTCTATTTCAATTCCTCTTTGCTGTGTATATTTCTTATATCTTATCTCTCAGATTGGATATTTTGTATCATTCATTGCTGATAATTTTCTTCCAAAGGATTACACCATTGTAGATTACGCACGCAACGGATTTTTTGAATTATGTGTAGTTGCTGGTATAAATATAGTAATAATTCTACTTCTTCTATTGTTTACAAGTCGTCCAAACAATATTATGCCAGTAGGTATAAGAGTTATAACTGGTTTAATGTCATTCTTCACCATAATCTTCATAGGCACTGCAATGTATAAAATGTTTATGTATATTGGTGGCTATGGCTTTACTCCTTTAAGAATTAACACTGTAATATTTATGAGCTTTTTACTTGTAGTTTTTCTTTTGATAATTGCAAAGCAATTCTTCAAGAATATGAAATTCTCTGCAATGGTAATGGTAGTAGCAATTATATTTATGCTGGGCTACAATGTAATTGATGTTGATTCATTTGTTGCAAGACAGAATATCAAGCTATATGAAGAAGGCAAAATTCCTTGGATGGGAATTGATTTAGTACGTGACCTTGACTATTCAGCCTTTGAATATCTTGCTCCTTTTGCAAGCAACGATAATAATGGTTTAGACGCAGAACAGCAAAGCCTTCTTGACACAGAGCTACGCTCAAGATACGAGGAATATAACAAATCATATTCAATAGACAGTCATAAGGATTTATTCTCATTCAATTTTAATGAATACCGAGTTCATAAAATTCTTGAAAGCTATGGCTACAACGGATATGATTGGGAATACACAAACGATTATAATTATTATGAATAATCAGGTTAAAATTCCAGATATATAATTTGAAAATTCACTAAAAAATGTGACTCGGCTTCTGAAGCTTGAAAAGGATAGCTTTAAGAAGTGAGTCACATTTTATTTTATTAAATAATTTACGATTTGTTAATGCTGAAACGTGAATAATGTTGTATAATATATTTATAAAATATCAGGAGGTTTATTATTATGGAATTTGAAATTACAAAAGAAAACTTTGACGAGCTGGTAACAAATAACAGTGGCTTAGCACTTGTTGATTTCTGGGCAACCTGGTGTGGCCCTTGTCAAATGCAGGCACCAATTATCGAGGAGCTGGCAGAGGAGCTTGACGATGTAACTGTTGGTAAGGTTGAGGTTGAAGCAGAGATGGAGCTTGCTACTAAGTATGGCATTTCATCAATTCCTACAATTATGCTTTTCAAAAACGGTGAATGTGTAAGCACACAGATTGGTTTTCGTTCAAAGGAAGAGCTTTTAGAGCTTATTGAAAACAACAGGTGATATATTATGATTAAATTAAATCCCGATCAAGAGGTTGTAAATAAGGTTAAAGAAGGCTTAAAGGCAAAAGGGGGCTACTGCCCTTGCAGACTTGAAAGAACAGAGGATAATAAATGTATCTGTAAGGAATTCAGAGAGCAGATGAACGACCCTGACTTTGTAGGCTACTGCCACTGTATGCTTTATTACAAGGATAATACTTAATTAGAATCAAAAGGTGTGAAGATTGATTAATTCTTCACACCTTTTATATTTGTTATTAAAAGATAAATTTATATTAACAATATCTGAGCTTTTCTAGCTTTTAAATTTCTATTAAACACTTACTGCCTCTTTATAAACTGTTTCAAGAACAAACTCAGTAAAATTCTTGTTTTCTTCGCATATTCTTATATCCTTACAGCTTAGAGTGCTTACATCATAAAAATGTGGAACAACTGCTATATCTGCTTCCTGTAGCATTGAAGCGTCAATAGGGCTATCTCCTGCACAGATTAGTAAAGAATGCTCAAGCATATTCTTCAGCTTTTTTACTGCATTACCCTTACTTATTTCTGGTGGAAAGAAATATAGCTTTCTGCCTGTTGTGCCTATTTCCATATTGGTTTTTGTTCTGTAATAATCTGCACACGCTTCTACATCAAAATCTGGGTTGCAATACACAAACAGATATGACTCATCTATTATTCTGCATTTTTCAAATTTATCCGTATCGGTAAATTCTGGCATAAGTGCCAGAATTTCGTCCATATAATTATCAATATCCTTCTGTACAAAAGAACGCCATTCTGGCTGGATTTCGTTATTTTCAAGCAGAATAGCACCATTTGTTGAAATAGCATAATGAACATTATCGCCTACTGGCAGATTTATTCTTTTGTATTGCTCCATTGAGCGTGTTGTTACAGGAACAACCTCAACTTTTTCTGAAACCTCCTTCAGCATTTCAAATGCCTTAGGTGTCATAAAGCTTTGTTCTCTTTCTTTTATCATTTCAACACATATATCCTCTGGCTTTCTGTGTCTATATGAATAAATAAGAGTATTGTCAAGGTCACAAGCTAATAATATTTTTTTCATATCAGTTATCTGCAATAGAACGAATTAATCCACAGGCTTTATAATTCTTTAGTGGATATTCGACTACTTCGACTCCTTTCTCGACTGCTAGCTGATACAGATGAGCTAAATGCTTATCATCAGAGGTGCTATGTACTAATAGCTTCCATGGTACTCGGCGTAGTAATACTCGTGTTGCTTCGCCTATGCTTGGCTTTATAAGATTTATATCCTCTATGCCAAAGTGCTTTCCTATTTCAATTACCTCATCAATACCACTTCTGTGTGGCTCTTCTGGATTTAATTCTGTAGCTGTATAGTCACTATCAAGCTTAAAGTGCTTTTCAACAGCCTCTATAAATCCATATGTATAATCCTTATCCTTTAGCTCCTCGTAAAAAACTGCACCATGAAAATCATCTGCACCAATTATATCTGATCTCAAAAAGGTTCTGCTTAGCAAGCCCGAAACAGTAGCATTCAAGCAGGAGCTTGCTATAAGAAAATCATTATGAGTTCCACATTTTTCTGCAATATATGCAGGGTCAGACAAAACAGCAAGCCCCGAGCTTACTCCTTGATATTTCTCCATAGCTCTGTTAAGCTCTCTTTGAATTGCACCCTTGCCTGTCCAGCCATCTACAAATTGAATTTTCTCTGGCTTGTGGTGTGCAAGTATATACTTTATTGCATTATCGTCAATACCTCTGCCTCTGAGAATAGAAATTGTATAGTGAGCTACATCTGCATTATATTTTTTCTTTAAATATCTTTTTATCAATACACCCACAGATGTACCACCTCTTGCCAACGAAACAAGAACAGCCTCACTGCCCTTTTCTGCCCATATACTTTCGGCAACAGCTCCAACTGCGTCGGCAGTTATTTCTGAATATAGGTCTACTGCCTTATTATACATTTCCATATAACTGGCAGATGGCTCATACTCAAAAGGTAGCATTTCTGAATAATGGGTTCCCTTCTGAATAAGCTCTTCTCTTTCTTTTGTACCAAGTGGCTGAACAAGACCTGTTATATCCTTAAGCAGAATTGTAACATCCTCTGGTAAATATGTACTACGCATTTTTACCTCCTAAATAAAATAGCTTACCAAAGCCGTAGCTATCTAACGCCATTGCAACATTATTAAGTGCATTTTCGTAGTCTGTTAAAGTATCAGAAACTACAACAACAGCATCATAATTCTTTAGATTGTAAACAAATGTGTTTCTGTCTGATTCATAAAAGCTATTAATCAGATATCCCTCATAAATAGGGTATCCCTCTGATTTGCAAATTCCAATAGGACTGCGTGTTGTTGCGTGACAAACTACATTGCCCTTGTGTAGCTTTTCGAGAGTCTCACCAAGAATAATTGCAGGATACATACATTCCTCTGTACCTAATACAAGTACACTGTCGTTATCAGATATTTTTGTAATCAGGCTTTCAACAACCTTTTCGCATACAGCCTTACAATTATTTTTGTATTCTGCTATTTCCATACCAACTCTTGGATCTAAAAACGCTTTATGTGGTACAAGCTTTTCGTAATTATGTGGTACTACCTCTTCCTTGGTTAAATCTGTTGCAGGAGCAGTCTGGATATTCTCAACTAAGGCTGTATAGTCCTCATCTGGTAGCTTTACAAGGTACTCACTTACTATTCCCTCTGACAACAATCTATCCTCATTTTCCTTTGTAAGACGATTCATAATAGAAGCAGCTATCATCTGAACATCTGATAATGCAGGGAATTGTGCTCTGAGCTGATTTATCATATTAATCAGGGTTTTTCCTGTAGAAAGCTCATCATCTACAAAAATAATACTTTTTGTATTGCTTATCCATTTTTCAAAATTATCTCTGCTTAGCTTCTGCTCAGCAGCGTGGCTGTGCTCCTCAAGAAAAAGAATCCAATCCTTTACTTCCTCTACCTCTTCTCTTGTTGTATGTATATAGATACAGTCATCATCAAAGCATTCAGCAACAGCAGCACCAATAGCTGTTGCTGTTTCTGCAAAGCCAACAACAAGCTTTGTAGCTGGATATTTTTTATATAAATTCTCGCCTAAGCAATGCATCATTTCTAATGCCTGAGAAGGCTTAACAGGCATATGCTTAGCCTGTAGTGGATTAACCAATAAATAAGAACGCTTTGCGTTATTATGACGCTTTGCTATTCTTAAAACATTATCAATAGTATATTCGCTCATATATAAACTCCTTATATTTCAAGCTATTTATCGAGTTTTCGGATATAACCTATAGTCTAGTACAAGCATATCGGAGTTTCGATATTTGCTAGCCTTTGACTGGTTATTTCAGGATAAGCCCATTGCAATTCATTACCAAGAAGCTGATTTATTGCAATACTTGGTATGTTAATACCTGTAGCCTCGCAGGAAAGCTGTAAGCCTCCTGACATTCTTGTATTTATCTCTAGTAAATAAAGCTTGCCATCTCTCTTTTTAAACTGTATATTCATAGGCATTTTTATCTGAAGTGTATTTATCATACGCTCACAAAGCTCCATTACCTCTTTATCAAAAATAACCTCAGAATATCTGCTACCAGCTTTAAATCTAGGTACCATAATATTTCCGTTTGCAGTAGAAAGACAATCTACACTTACCTCAACCTCATCAAGATAAGGCATTAAAAGCACAGGAATTGAAAAATCATACTGCTCAAGCACTCTTAATGCATTGTCTAACGAAATTTTAGCACCTGGTCTTTCAAGCACAGCTGAAAGGCTATTTACATTATCATCAATTACACGGAAGCTCATAGCACCCTCATCAACTGTAAGCTTGTAGCAAACCCTTGAATATGTAGCATTAAGCTCCTCATAAGCCTTAGCAAATTCATCAACAGAATTAACAACTCGTATTTCTGGAATGCATTCAAAGCCCTTTTCTTTAAAATACTCATATGTATCCAGCTTGTCAGACAACATTCTTACAGTTTCTGCATTAGTGTCAGCAAAAAGTGTTACACCAAGCTCCTTAAATCTATCTGCATTTTCTACTATTGCCACTAGCTTAGTACGAGGAACAAAAATATCTATGCTGTGATTTTTACAGAACTCAAGACAAAATTCAACATATTGAGCTTCATCTAAATTCTTAGGCTCTTCATACCATTCATCGCAGGCACGCTTATAAATTGCCAGCTCATTCCAGCTTGACCCTACCATTGTAAACTCATCAGGATTGCCAGCTTTTATCAAATTTACTAAATGATATGCTGTACTAAACCAATGATTAAACCAAACACGCATTATTAATCCTCCAATATACCGTAGGCTTGTCCACGTCTATAAATACGCTCAGCCCATTTTGTATGGCACTTAACCTCATTCATTCTTGAGCCATTCTTGCTCTTAGCAACACCGTAATCTGTTTTTGACCAGAAAATAATCTCCTTAGCATCTTCGTAATCGTCTTTGCTTACCTTAAGACTTTCACAAATTACAGGAAGCTGTGCAGGGTGAATAGCTGTTTTACCTATAAAGCCATTCAAAAGCTCTAGCTCAAGCTCTCTTTTCAAGCCCTTTGCCCATTCACCATCTGGATCCTCTCCAAAATATTCCCATACAGGGCCAGAAACGACATATTCAGAACCAAATATATTGATAATATCTACAAGAATATCTCTGATAACACCAACCTCAAAAATATTCTGAGTAACAGAACGACGCAAGCCATATAGATTACTGAAATCATTGCCACCTACTCTTACATTAAGAACATATGACTTAATTCCGTCCAATACAGCTCTTAACTGCAACAGAATTTCCTTTCTGAAAGAAATATCTGCTATCATTCTGCTTTCTAAAATAGGCATAATGTAAATGGTTTCTTTACGGTGTAAATTAAAGCGTCTTATAAGCTCGGCATATTTCTTTGCATTTGATAAATCAAACTTTGGCAAAATATATCCGGTAATTATATTTTCTTCTTCACCAAGCAATTCGTGAACATGTTGCATATGCTGTGGTGTTCTTATTCTGACAAATATCAATGGCAATTTGCTTTCATCAATATTTTTTTCTCTGATTTCTGCAAGTGTATTTTTTAACTCCTTTTCAGCACTTTCTAGTGCGTCATCCTGAATAGAATCCTCAAGACAAAACGCCATTGCTCTAAGTGAAGGAAAAGCGTTATTTTCTAGCTTATCAGCTATTCCCTTAGTAATAGCCGGTGTATAAAGCAAGGCTCCTAGCATATAAGGCAAAAGCTCTCTATTAAATCTTTCCATTGAATTATCTCCAATCAATATATAAAAATATAACTGCTTTATGATGTTACAACATTTTCTTGAAAAATTCAACTTCATATAGCAAATTTAAATTTCAACTTAGTTTTATTAGCAATACTAATAGCTTATAGGCTTTTATTACCATAATAATTATAACACCTGCTAAACAGGCAAGCTTTTATAATGTATTAAATACTGTGCTTTATAGCGTTTATGTTACTCTACCTCAACACCATAGCTCTCGCACAGAGTTTTTAATCCGTCATTATAGCCATTACCTACACAAGCAAGCTTCCATTCACCCTTATAGCGATATATTTCAACTGCTACAACTGTTTTTTCCATATTCAATCCCTTAAGCTTATATCTGTAAATCTCTTTTTCGTCACTAAAAATACGCACTAACGGAGAATTTACCAAAGAGAAATTCTCAAGTGGATTATCTCCGTAAATTGAAAAAGAAACTACTAATTTTTCTACAGCTTCATCCAAATTTTTCAATTCAGCTAAAACCACTGGCATATTATCAGCTGAACTAATTCTAACTGAATTATCTGAGGAGTGCTGATTTCCAAAGAAAATCAAATCCTCATCCTTTCTTACCCTTCCATTCTGAGAAAGCAGAAAAGCATATCCGTCAATATCAATATTCTCTTTAATGCTTTCGTGTTCGTAACAAATTTTAAGTACAGAGTCTTCATAAGGCTTAATTGCTATTCTCTGACCCTGTTTCAAATACTCTATATTTTCCTGTGACACTACCGGAGCAACCAGCTCCTTTGGTGCTTCTATCTGTACAGGTACACTTAGCGATTCATTCTCAAAAGGTGTAGAGCCTTCAGTATGTAGCATAGCACCCTTTACTGATTTTCCTTGAACATAAATGCGTCGTGTTACATTAGTTTGCACAAGTATTTCACCATAAAGTATTGTATTATCACGCAATTCATCTGTTGTAATTCTTAGAAGATTCTTACCCTTTGTAAGCTCCATTGGAAATATTTCAATATCGCTGATATTATTTTTCAGCCTAGCCTCCGTTGGAGCGTCTACTTCAATTATAAACGTATTTTTCTCCTGAGCTGCAAAGCTACCTAAACGAATAACCGACGGTAAATTCCATAGCTCAGCTTCATTCTGAATGCCCTCTACCTGTCCACATACCTCAATATTTTCTAATTTTGTATCAGTATAATTTGTTTTTATTGCAATGTTTTCATCTTTTGTATCAGATTTTTGAGTTACCTCTACCCTTATGTTTTTCAAAGTGACATCAGGAGCATCTATAATCACTACAGGTCCCTTTTCTGACCAGAATGTTGAATACGAACCGTTAATCGTACAGGAGCGATTTATACGCAACGGCCCTTCATACTCTGTTGGTGTAAGCACAATGTCAGTATCATTACAATTATCAAATTCTTCTTGCACTTTACTCATAATATAGCCTCTCAAATACTTATTTTATAAATAGTTCTATAAAAAGCTAAAAGTACTATTTGAATTTACCATATAGCTATGCTTATTTTAAGATATTAAAACAGCTCGCACAGAATAAATTCAAGCACTTCTCTACTCTTAGTATTATACAACTTTTTATTAATAAAATCTATAAAATACCAATAATTATCTTTAAAACATATCAGGTAGTATCTGAAAACTCAAAACAAGTAAGTATTTCTCCGTTTTCGCTTGAACCTACCTTGTATTAGCAGAATATTCAGTTATTTTTCTGTTTGCATACTCCCTAATCAAGAGCCATATTATGTAGCAGGTTAGTCTAGTGTAACTATAAAACAAAATGAAGCAGGAAGCTCTTTGGTAAGAACCTCCCGTTTCATTTTATAGATTACGTAATTTATTTATTATACATTTACGCCATAAGCACGGCAAAGAGCTGCCAGACCACCCTGATAGCCTGCTCCTACTGCGTTGAATTTCCAGTCGTTTCCGTTTCTGTAAATTTCACATACTACAAGTGCAGTTTCAATTGAAAACTCCTCAACAAGGTCAAACTTAAGTACCTCTGTACCATTCATATCGTTTTCGTTAGCCATACGAGCAACTCTTACATATGCGTTTGATACCTGTCCGAAATTCTGTCTACGAGATTGAGCGTCATAGATTGTAACTGTAATTGCTATTTTCTGTACATCAGCAGGAATTTTCGTAAAGTCGATAACAAGAACCTCGTCATCACCGTCTCCCTCACCTGTAAGGTTATCACCTGTGTGAAGAACTGAACCGTCCTGACTCTTTAGATTTCCGTAGAAAATAAAGTCCTCATCTTTTCTTACCTTACCATTTGCACCAAGCATAAAAGCTGAAGCATCAAGGTCAAAATCAGCACCACCATCATACATATTGGTATCCCAACCAAGACCAACAAGTGCCATTGTCATACTTTTTTCAAGACATACTCTTTGTCCTTTTGTTAAATTAACTCCCATTGTGATTTCTCCTTATATTCTCAAAATTTCTCAAAACTCTAAGCTCTGTTAAAAACGCAGAAGCTTTTCAGAGATATTTGTATTGCTTTACTTTAAAAGACAACAGCCTTTTATTTAGGAATATTTATTCAGTACAAGTCCTGCTCTAAGGCTTTCTGCTCTTTTAAATCTTCTGCTTAATAAATCTCTGTGATAGGTCACCAACACTATTATCCTGTGTACCCTGACCAATAGCGTTGAATTTCCAGCCTCCATCGTAACGGTAAAGCTCACCGAATACCATTGCTGTCATATCATCATAGTGCTCTGAAAGATTGTATCTGCATAGCTCCTGACATGTTTCTGCATCACAAATTCTGATGAAAGCATTTTCAATCATTCCAAAGTGCTGTTTACGCTGTAAAGCCTGGAAAATATTTACAACAAAAATAATTTTGTCGTAGTATTCCTCTAAACCATCTAGCTTTACCAAAATCTTCTCATCGTCGCCATCACCTTCACCTGTGATGTTATCGCCCATATGAGTTACACAGCCTGATCTATGCTCCAGATTACCAAAATATACTATATCGTCAGCAGTTGTAAGTCTACCGTCCATACATACAAATGCTGAAGCGTCACAGTCAATAGGCTCTGGCTTTGGAGCAAAAAGACCCTTACGTCTTGGAGCCTCATCCCAGCCTAGACCAACCATAACCTTGCGTAGGCTACCACCGTTACTCTTGCGTAATTCTACCTTTTGACCTTTTTGTAAACTAATAGACATTGTTTATCCTCCTAAATATATTAATTAAAAATTTGTTCTATATAAAATATATAATTTTTTTCGTTCTTAAAATTAACTTACCCTTAACCACTTAAAATACACTTATATAATATATTCTCTATTTGGCTCTATTATTACGCCTTTACACATCCACACCATAGTTCAGGCAAAGAGCTCTAAGACCACCCTGGAAGCCACTTCCTATTGCGTTAAACTTCCACTCGCCGTTATGTCTGTAAATTTCTGCAACAACAACAGCTGTTTCGATCGAGAAATCCTCACCAAGGTCGTAACGAATTAATTCGGTGTTGTTGCTTTCATTAACTACACGAATAAAAGCATTGCTTACCTGACCAAAATTCTGGCGACGCTCCTCTGCCTCGTAGATTGTAACTGTAAAAGCAATCTTATCTACATTTGCAGGTACCTTACTTAGGTCAATTTTAATCTGCTCATCGTCACCGTCACCCTCACCTGTCAGGTTATCACCTAGGTGCTCAACACCACCACAAGCGTGCTCTAGGTTACCATAGAAAATAAAATCTTCGTCACAGGTTGTTTTTCCAGTTGCACCAAGCAAGAAAGCTGCTGCGTCAAGATCGAATGATGAACCACCGTCATACTGGTTAATATCCCAGCCTAAACCGATTACAAGGTTTGTAAGTCCAGGATTGCCCTTTGTTAAATCAACCTTTTGCCCCTTTGTTAAACTAACTGCCATAATTTTCTTCTCCAACTCTCATTTCTTATAAACAATTGTTCTGTATTGGGATTCACTGAAAATACAAGCTAACTGCATATTTCAACTAATACGGGTGATTTTGTTAATAGGCTTCAGCCTTAAATCACCTCGTATTAGTGAAATTTTCAGTTGTATCTTCTTTTCAGATAGTCCTCAGATTTAAATTATTTCTTGGTTATAGCCTTTGTTATAACCTTTCTTATCATATCTATAGGAATTACCATAAATGCAAGTAACAGACAAACTAGCCATGACATAGGCTGTAGTGCTACTACGCTTAATACATCGCCACCAAATGTTACGAAAACAAACTGTAGTACAAATACTGATAGCATTACTAGCAAGAAGCTCTTGTTTCTGCCAATGCCCTCAAATGGGTTTATATGAGTTGTTCTTGCGTTAAGGCCATTGAATGTAATTGCCATCATAAATGTAGCAAATACAGCAGACTTTAGATATACAGGGTCAGTGCTACCTACTAGACTCTGAATTGCTGGTACAAACAAAATACCTAAGCAGATAAGTGTTACATATACTGCACTAATGATAATCTGAATAAGCATTGGCTTACTAACAATGCTTTCTGTACGAGGAATTGGTTTATCCTTCATATATTCCTTTAGAGCTGGCTCGCTACCAAAGGCAATAGCTGCAAGTGTATCCATTACTAGGTTTACAAATAGTAGCTGAATTACTGTCAATACAACGTTTCCTTCAACACCAAACATAGGTCCTAAGAAGCATGTAAGTACAGCAGCAACGTTAACTGTTAGCTGGAATATCAAGAATTTACGAATGCTCTTGAACATTGTTCTACCGTATAGGATAGCCTTTTCGATAGATAGGAAGTTATCATCAAGAATAGTGATGTCGCCTGCTTCCTTAGCAACCTCTGTACCACTACCCATAGCAAAGCCAACGTCTGCCTTCTTAAGAGCAGGAGAGTCGTTTACACCGTCACCTGTCATACCAACAACAAGGTTTAGCTCCTGAGCAAGGTTAACCAAACGGCTCTTGTCAGTTGGTAGTGCACGAGATACTACACGAAGACGTGGAAGAACAGCCTTTAGCTCTTCGTCAGTCATTTCTGCCATTTCACCAGATGTTAGAGCTACATCATCAGTAGATGTTAACAGACCAGCCTCCTTAGCGATTGCAACAGCAGTTTCTTTTCTGTCACCAGTTACCATTACAACCTGAATACCAGCGTTCTGTACTTCCTTAATTGCGTCAACAGCCTCTTTACGAACGTTATCACGAATACTCATTACGCAAACAAGAGTTAGGTTCTGATCGTCTACCTCGCCATCTACCTTAGCTACTGCTAACAAACGCATTGAACGACCAGCCTGAGTATTGATATATGTTGTTAGATAGTTCTTCTCAACAAGCTCTTTCTCAACACCATTTTCATCAATATAATGAGTACATCTCTCAATAATCTTTTCTGGAGCACCCTTTACATATGTTACAGTTTTACCGTCCTCAACAAGTGTAACGCTTGAGCTCTTCTTGTTAGAGTCAAATGCGTTAAAGCTCTTTACGTCCTCTTTTCTCATTGAGTTTACAACGTCAGCGTCAACAAGGAATGTCATTAACGCACGGTCTGTACTGTTACCACCGATAATGCTACCGTTACTTACAACAGCACTGTTATTAACACCAATACCTGTAATAACAGCCTCTGAAAGAGACTTAGGCATTTTATTTAGGTCATCAAATACCTTAACATTACCTGTTGCCATCTCAACAACAGAAAGCTTACCCTCTGTAATTGTACCTGTTTTATCACTGAATAGAATGCTTAAGCTACCAGCTGTTTCAAGACCGTTAATCTTTCTTACAAGTACATTATCCTTTGCCATTTTCAAGCTCTGGAATGATAGAAGAATTGATGTAAGCATTGGCAGACCCTCTGGAACTGCACAAACGATAATTGTTACAGCAACTGTAATTGCATCTAGTACCAGACGAACCCACTCAATAAAGCCTGTAGGAATTGAGCCTGTAATCAGAGTTCTAGCCAAAATACCAACTACAATACATATTGCACCAATATAACCAAATTTTGAAATCTGCTTTGCTAGAGTTGCAAGCTTAACCTGTAGTGGTGTAGCTCTTGTATCCTCCTGAACCTCAAGTGCTAGCTCACCGAACAATGTCTTGTCGCCAACAACCTTGATTTCCATATAAGCCTCTCCACCACAAACAACTGTGCCACGGTAAGCATAGTGCTTATTTAGCAGGTCTTTTATATCATAGGTTGCACCCTCTGGTAGTGGAATTTTATCTGCCTCTTCTGTTTCGCCGTTTAGTGCAGCCTGGTCAACCTTTACAGCACCATCAACAATAACACCATCAGCAGGTAGCTTGTCACCAGCCTGTAAATAAACAATATCACCAACAACGATTTCGCTTACGTGAACCTCTGCTAGCTTGCCGTCACGCATAACCTTTGCGATTTCTTTAGCCTCTTCCTCTGCCTTAAGTGCAGATGCCTTGCCCTCCTGCTTGCTTTCACTAACAGAAGAAACACCGTTTGCAATCATAATCGCAATAAGAATACCTACTGGTTCATACCACTCTGTTCCAGATGCCAATATACCTGTTTTATCAAGTATGAATAGCACTACCTGTACTGCCAGAGCAACAAGTAGAATCATAATCATTGGATCCTTAAAGCCCTCTAGTATTTTTTTCCATAGTGGATCAGGTGGGATTTGTGTTAGGTTATTTGAGCCATGCTTTTGTCTGCTCTCCTCAACCTCTTTTGCTGTTAAACCTCTTAAATTCATTGAAACTTTCCTTTCCTTTCGTTTCATATAATTTATTTAAAAATGGTACAGAAACAGATAAATATTTATCTACCGCAGGAAACCTCTATAAGAAAACCTCTGTTTTCAGTAGAAGCTCTGAATACTGCACCATCTTTTAACAAGATTGCTTGTCCCGTAGGAACAAGATTTCCACTAGGAGATGTCATCCCCTGTATATTGTGATTTACAAGTAGCCATTGCCCGTTATATTTGCAAACATAAGCCTGAAGAGCTCTGTCTGCCTTTTCATCAGGAAAGCAATTTGCAAATATATGCCACTTAAATAAAGGCATATTATCATAAACTACTATTTCACCAGCATCAATCCATTGTCCTGTTCTTCCTCTTAGCTCACTTTTAAGATGAAGCCTTACAACATCTTCACTCTTTATTCTATGACCACAAAACGGACATACAGGCTTAATAGGATTATGCAAAACAAACCATTTAGCTGCACATTCTGGATTTTCACAGGGATGTAATAAATCCCATGTTTTTACTAATCCCTTTTCCCATTCCATAGCTGTTGGGCGTTCATTAGGATTATGCAAACCGTCCACAAAGGCACGCAGAAATAATTCCTCCAGCACTGGACCCATATCGCTGATTGTATAGCCTAAATCATCTGGTCGGTTACTTCTATCAGTTGGATTCTCAATAAATGTCGCCTGAGCACCAAGCCCAAGAAGATCATCCTGCTCAGCTGACTCCTTTGAATATATTTTAGGCCCTATAAGTGGGTGTCTTAAAAAAAGATATTCATACAACAGCACTGCCAATGAGTGAAGATCTGTATATATACTAGGCAATTTTCTTTTCGGATCTCCATAGGAATACTCCATTGTCTCCAGCACCTCAGGTGCTATATAGCCTCTTGTTCCTGCTACCTCTGGTGGAAATAAGCCTGGAACAACCAGTGTATCTATATCAATTACAACACAGCCACCTGTTTTTGGGTCTATTAAAACATTATTATTGGACAAATCAGAATGTGCTAATCCAGCCTGATGCATTCTTCTGATTGCTCTTGCTAAGGATATTGACATCTGTAGCATAGCACAAAAATCGCCAAGCTCCTCTGGCTGTAAAAATCTTCGGTTTCTTGAAGTAAACCAGTTACTTTTTTTATCTCTGCCCTTTAAATCAATGAAAAGAGAAGACTTTTCTGAAAAGAAATAATTAGCAGGATATGCTGGAGAAACAATTCCAAACTCAGGCGATTTTACAATAGCTGTTGGCCAGCAAAATTTACTGGAAAAATATGTTGCCATAGTATCGCTATTACCCTTGGCACCTCCACAGCGTTCAGACAATGTAGGATTATATTTTCCGATAATCGCCTCAATACGTTTGCGTATATTAGGATCCTGTGCATCCTCAGGCTTATTAAAAAACTGAACTACATAGGAATTATCTGGTGCAAAGTATGTATATTTCATTCCACCTCTTGGTGGATTGTCTTTAATAACATATTCCACTTTTGAGCCATCCATAAGGGTAGCTTCAGCTATATTGCCCATAGGTTGCCCTCCTACATTTGCACTACAACCAAAGTACGGTCATCAAAGGAGCCTCGCTCAACATAATTGTCAAGCCAAACCTTTAATCGTTCGCTTCGGTCTTCTATTTTGTTTTGTTCACTAAGCTCTAGTCTTGCTAGTGCTAAAACTGTATCATCTTGCCATATATCCTCTAAAGAAAGACCTGTAATCTCGCTTATTCTCTTAGTATACTGCAAAGCAATCTTCACATTCTGATCATTTACCCAAGGATAAACTAATGGATCTGGAATTTTCTTAAACAATCGCATTTGCTCTACTGGTAAACAATCCTGTGATACTGATTTTTTCGAGTCAATTATTCCATTTACTACCAGGTCGAAATACAATCTTCGCATTTCAGTTTCGTTAGGGAAATAATCATCTGCAACTCCGTCTGACATAACCAGAATTGTATCTACAATACCTCTTGAAATTCTTGTTCTGTTTTGCAGAGTTTCGATATTCTTCATTTTAGGCGATGTCAAAAATTCTGTTTCTCCAGAAAATTCACCACTATCTGCCTCACCCATAAGCTTTAACGAGTCCTTAAATTCTCCCTTGCTGTTAATCAAAGCAATTGTACCGTCACCAATCTGACAGGTAACAACAAGATTTTCCTTTGTTTCTTTGTTAACAGGAATTATCACAGCTATCAAAAGTGTTGCTGAAAAATCCTTAAATCTCAGCTCTCTGTTCAAAGCCTTTGAATATTCTGTATCAATCAATCGTGAATAGAAGCTAGCCTCAACAGCCTCATACGCCTTAATAACAGCCTGCTGTACAATTCCAGCAACCTGACTACAAGCCTCTATGCACTTTGTTTCAGTAAGGTCAAGCATAAGATTTTTATATAAATCAGGATTATTTTTTAATTGCTCTTCAAAGGTATTAACCAAAAAGCCTATTGAAGACCTACAGGACTCTCTTGCACCAATTCTCGAAAACCTTTTAGAGCCAGCACCATCTGCCACTGCAACAAAGGTAATATCGTTATAATTTGCTACCTCGTACCAATCATCGCAGTTTGTACCATCGTGCTTATGCTTTTTACCTCTTACTCTCGAAGCAATCACCTTGCTTGCAGGAAATTTACATTCTCTGTAAATATATTCAGGAGCAGGCTCTGGCTCATTATCTGAAACAGGAAGATATTTCCATAAATTTGCAGTATGTGTTGTAACGGCTTCATTACTCAAAGGCTTTACTATATCTTCCTCAGACACATTCTCCTGTATTGAAGCTTCGTTTTCTTCATTATCTGAATCCAATACTGTTGTTACATTTTCTTCAGCTATATTATCTTTACTTAACACTACAGCTGTATTTTCTTCAGCTATATTATCTTTACTCAACACTACAGATGTATTTTCTTCAGCTATATTATCTTTATTCAACACTATAGTTGTATTTTCTTCAGCTATATTATCTTTGTTCAACACTACAGTTGCATTTTCTTCAGCTGTATTCTCTTTATCTAACACTGTAGTTTCATTTTCTTCAACTACCCTAGTGTTATGGGCTACAACATTAATATACTCATTCTTTTCCCCTGTTGAAGGAGTATCTTGATTTAAAGAAGAAAAGCCATTTCCATCTATCGCTTTTTCTACTATATTATATACCTTTTCAGTTGCATTTCCAACTATGTTATTAACAACCTCTGTTGCATTCCCAACTAAATTTTCTACTATATTAGAAACCTTTTCTGTTGCCTCATTAAATGTAGCTTCAAATGTATTAAATGTATCATTTAAGCTAGATTGTTGCTGTACATTTGTAAGGTTAATGCCACTAAACTCATTTGGCTGTGTTTTTTCTAAATTAATACCATTAGGCTCATTACTATATGGTATTTCTGTTGTATTTCCAACTATATTATTAACAGCCTTTGTTGCACTCTCAAATAAATTTTCTACTACATTAGATACCTTTTCTGCTGCATTGTTAAATTTAGCTTCAAATGTATCAAATGTATTATTTAAGCTTGGTTGTTGCTGTGCTTTTTCCAGATTAATACCTTTAGACTCATTTGCCTGTGTTTTTTCTAAATTAACACCCTTAGGCTCATTTGGCTGTGTTTTAGACAAGTTAACACCCTTAGAACCATCTGTATTTATCATTTATAAACGTCCTTTCAAAATTATGTACTTTAATTAAGGTACAATAACAAAGCCCTGTGGTGGAGGTGGAAGCTCAATAGCACCACCTGGATTTGCGTCAAGTCTTTTTGATGACATCTTTACAGAGCTTGAAACCCAAGCAAAGAATTGAGCCATATCGCCAGCTGAAAGTGTATTCATCATAAGAACATTCTCTGTAATCTGCTTTAAATAAGTAGTATCAGCATTTGAGCCTGCTGCACAAGCAATAATATTTGCAACCTTAACCGATTTTAATTGTTGAGCTGCGTGCTTAAATGCTTCAATATCGGTTGGAGAACCATCTGTAATAATAAACACAAGTGGACGCCAATCGCCTTTTTGTGTTTCGGTGGTTTTGCGTACCTCGGTATTAATGCAATCAATCAATATTTCAAGTGCTCCACCAAGAGCTGTTGCACCACTTGCATTTATTTGTGGTTCTTTAAAAAGCATAAGCTCTGTAAGTGGTGTAGTCTGTCTTGCTGTGCTATCAAATGTAATAACTGAAAGATATGCTGTTTCAAGAGCCTGTGGATCTCCTTTTAATTCAGAAAGAAGTGCCTTTACGCCCTGTCTTACTGCCTCTATAGGCTCACCCATCATAGAGCCAGAGCAATCCAGTAAAAGATAAACTGGTAATCTTCTTGAATAATCTGCCATAACAATTAACTCCTTTTTGTTTATATTTCAGTAAGGCTAGTTCTCTTCTGAAATATTTTCCTGAATTTTATTGATTAACATTTCCTTATCTTCGTATTTCAGGCTCATCGAATTAGCAATTCTGAAATCTGTGTGAAACTCCTTAACAAGAGAGTCACTAACAGGAACTACAATATCAGGAGGAACCTGAGAATCCTTCATTTGAAGATGCTGCATAAGTCTTGGTGTAATTATCTTTGATGCCATCAGATACTCTTTTGTGTTAGCATTCATATTGAAAATCATCATAAAATTAACAAAATGAGCCCATCTCATAGTTATAGCACCATTTTCCATTCGTGAAATACGTTCCTTTGATATTCCACTAACTCTTGCAAGATCATCTTGAGTAGCACCTGCAATTGCTCTAAGTCTTTTTAGCTCTTTGCCTAACGCAACACAGTATTCATTCTTTTCTTCTTCATTCAAATTTATCTGCATAACCTTTACCTCGTGTATTTTTATTATGCTTACAAAAAGCGACTAAATTTGTCTTAACAACCTCTTAACCCTTTATTTTGACAACTTTTCGTTTGATTTTTTATTATCATAACACATACATTTGATTTCTGCAAGTGTTTTTTGAAAAAATTTTCAATCAAAACAAACACATTACAACTGCTAATCCACTTAATCATTTATATGCACAAACTTTTTAAGAAAAATTCCAAAAATTTTAAAATAATATTAAGCACCGTTTAAAACACGAAATCTTCTTCGGTATTTTAAACGGTGCTATTGTTTATTATTGCTTACTATTTAAATTATTCCTCCATCTGTCTGCCAAGAAAAGATGAAGCACTTTGTGCCAGCTTTATATCAGCCTCAGAAGGCACTGCTCTGTCATCTGTGCAAAGCATAATCACACTGCCTGTAACATCACCAGAGGCAATTATAGGATATAAAAGCAAAGCGTTAGACTCTATACCCTCAACAGGCTGAAGAGGAAATTGACTTTCTCCAGAATTATAATTCTGACGGTTTTCCATAAAATCCTCTGTTGCGTTCGTAATTCTTCTTTCAAGAAACTCTCTTTTAGAAACACCAGCAGCCGAAACTATATGGTCACGGTCGCTTATTAGTGTAGGCAAACCACTTGTTTTGCTCAACACCTCAGCATAAATGCTTGCAAAGCTACTAAGCTCGCCTACAGGCGAATACTTTTTAAAAATAACCTCGCCCTCTGAGTCTGTATAAATCTCCAAAGGGTCACCCTCACGAATACGCAATGTACGTCTTATTTCCTTTGGTATTACAATTCTACCTAAATCATCTATTCTTCGTACAATTCCTGTTGCCTTCATATATAAAAATCTCCTTTAATTTCAAATCGTGATAGTAGTATTTGTAAAAACGACAGGTTTATACAGTGCAAATTTACTTTTTGTGGCTTGTTATGATATAATAGAATAAAGGTTGTAATTTGATGGAATATATTTTACCAAAGGAAAAATTAATCGAATACGCAAAGCCGTATTTTAAAGCAAAAGGGTTTAAAAAGAAAGGCAATCGCTGGACAAAGGATATTGGAGAATTTACACTTTGTTTTTATATTCAAAGCAGTTATTATACCAAAGAAGATTATTATATCCGTCCAAGTATTTATATCAATAGGCTATCATCAGATAATTTGGGCTATGGTCATTTTATGACAGAAACCAAGAAAACAACTCCCGAAGAGGTTATGCAAAAATTCAAACAATGGTGTGACGAATGGACTAACAAGGCT
Organism: Acutalibacteraceae bacterium; assembly: GCA_036309525.1. GTDB lineage: Bacteria > Bacillota > Clostridia > Oscillospirales > Acutalibacteraceae > CAG-964. The sequence goes on from JAXJTP010000153.1 coordinate 30,289, forward strand.
TTAATAAAAGCTTTTATAGAATGGGAAAAACGAAATCCACTTAAAAAACGCAGAGCTGATTTAATAGATTATGAAAAAGACCCTATTCCTGCTGAAGAATTTTTTCATATTGATATTCCACCCACAGAGCCATCAACAAGACAGTATATTTTAGACAATTATTAATATAATTAACATCTGTAAAACAAAAAGCTTTATACTTTGTTTTTTATATTAAAGCTGTTTTATATAACCATAAATTATAAGGAGAAATAAAAATGGATAGCTATATTACAGAGTTGAAAAATCTCTTTTCAAAAGAAAATTTTAAAGAGAAAAAGGATATAAGATCAGCCATAGAAAAAGCTTATGCTGATATGTCCAGAAGAGCTCAAGGGCATACTTTTGAAATGAAAGAGGATATTGTAAACTGGCTTATTAAAGATGTATTTAACACACCCTTTGATTTTAAATCTCAAGAGGATTTTAACAACTGGCACAAGGAAATATGTTTAGAGCTAAAGAAACACCATAATAATTTTGACAGTAAATTTGGCAAAATCGGTCGTTCACAAAAGGTTATAAATATGTCTTTTAAATATTTGGCTTGTGTTGACAACACTTATAATAATGTTTTGCCCTACTGCCATATGACATTAGATAGCTATACATTAAATTGGTTTAAATCAATAAACAAAGATTTTAAAAACATTAAATGGAGTACAATTGATGATTATGAGCAATATGCTTTCATTCAAGAAAAAATCAGAAAGCATTTAGATAATAAAGCCATATATTCTATTAAGATTGGAACAGAAAAAACAAGTGGACTAGAGCTTCCTTGTTCTCCGTTTGAAGCAGAATATATTATTTGGGAAGGCGAAAAAATCAACAATAAATATAACAGTTTATTAAAGGAAATAAATAATTACAAGAATTGTGGAAAAGAAAAGGATAAATGGTTAATAGGGAGCTTGTTTGATAAGTTTTTGGGGTAAGCCTTTTTAACACAAAAAACAGCGAGGTGATACTCACTTCGCTGTTTTTTGTAATTATATAGCCTAATACTAAACACCATTTAAAATACAGAAATCCTTTTAGCATATTTCACACTGCACTTCACCCTGCGTCCCAGCAAGGCGACAGCCTTGCTGTAGGTCAATATTCGCTCAGCACAAAATATGTTTGAAATTCTTTTACCACTTTTAAATGTTGCTTCGTATAAATCTGTGATTGGGTGTTATGGTTATTATATCAGCTTACCCTCTAATCATACCCTTTGCTTTAATTTCTTTAAGCCACTGTGGAAATTCGTTTAGCAATCTTGCGTATAAATCTGAATTGCTTACCTTCATAAAATCATCTAATGCAAAGAAGTTAGCATTATCTACATATCTTCCCTGTAAAGTATCGAGCTGTTCAAGAACACCATAATTACTTCCACCTACACCTACAAACTGCCAGAACACTGGCTCTTTAGAGGAATCGTTTAATATTTTTTTAATCTCATTAGCTCTTGTAACACCACCATCAGTTATAAACAGAACATATACAGGTAATTTTGTACCTCTGTATTTATCCATTATGTCATTCATAACTAATACTTCGTTATTACGTCCACCTATTGATGTCATTAGGCTTTTCCAATCATATGGTACAGCTGATTCGTAATTACTCATATTAACAGTAGGCATTCTGCGACAGGTTGTTCCATAATACCAGAAATCAAGCTCACCATCATCATCAAACTGAACAGCTAAAGGCAGAGTTTTGTTAACTATTTCTTGTACTGTTCCATTTTTATAACGCATTGACATAGAGCCTGAAATATCCAGCACTAAGGCTACTCTAGCCACACAATCCATCAAATTCTTTTTCTCCAGCTCTACCTTTAGTGGCTTGGCTAATGACACTAGCTTTGGTGCATTCTGCTGTAGCTTCTTTTCTAATGAAATACCCTTAGTGTTTTGCTGTAAAGCTACTTCTGATAAGGGTTGATTATTCCTCGTGGGATACACCTGCATTGGTGTTTGTGCCTGCATTGGAGGTTGAGTATGCATTGCAACTGGTGTTTGCATTGGAGCCTGTGTATTCATTGCAATTGGCATTTGTGTTGGTGGCTGTGTATGCATTGGCATTTGTGCCTGCATTGGCACCTGTGTATTCATTGCAACTGGTGTTTGCATTGGAGCCTGTGTATTCATTGCAATTGGCATTTGATTTTGCATTGGAGTTTGCATTGCAAATGCCATTGGAGCTGGTGTGTGCATAGGCATTTGGGCTTGTGTTAGAATCGGAGTTTGAAGTGGTGCCTTGGTTTCCATTTTTAACGGTGTTGGCTTTGGCATTAAAGCCTGTGCACGCATTGACATTTGACCCAGACTTTCTATTTGTGAAGGTGTTTGCATATGCATTTGAGCTGGGTTTTGCATAGGCATTTGGGTTTGCATTGGAATTGGTGCGTACATAGGCATTTGTGCCTGCATTGGTGGCTGTGTATTCATAGGCATTTGTGCCTGCATTGGTGACTGTGTATGCATTGGCGTTTGTGCCTGCATTGGTGGCTGTGTATGCATTGGCATTTGTGCTTGTGTTGCTGTAAAGGCTTGAGCTGGCTGTGTCTGAATTTCTTGACCTCCATAATTACGAAGCAAATCACCTAAGCCACCATTAAAGCCACTTGCTGTCATTGAAAAACGCCATATATCCTTTTTGTATATTTCCATAGTTATAATAGCTTTTTCTCTTTGAAAATTCAGTCCACTTAAGGCTAGCTCCAAAGCTGACTGATTATTCTGCATTATCTGCACAGTATGGCTATGTATCATTCCCATATCGCCAGAGCCATCTATACTTATAGTAAACGCAAGCTTTTGAATCTTTGCTGGCAGTGCTGATAGATTTATCGCAAAAACTACTCTATTACCTCCATTTGTATAAGAAATAGCCCCTTCTGGTGAGCTTGTCTGATTATAAAATATCATATATGAATCATCTGAAAGCTTTCCGTTTGCATCTAAACCAAAGCAGGTAAAATCATATACCGATGGACCTGATACATTCATAACCACATCTATTCTCTGATTTACATTTAAATACTTATCTAATTTATCACGCTGTCCTTTTTGTGTGTTCATTATTTTCTTCTCCTTTCATACACTAAAAATGACTTTGCTATATTATTACTATTGTTACATATATTTCTTTAAAAGACAAGCATTTTTTATTATCTAAATATTATGTAATAATGAACAAACTTTAAAAAAATTATATTGTGTTAATTTGAATAAAAATTGACTTTTTTCGTCACAGGTGGTAATATAAATAAGTATATAAATTATAAATAATTACAAACTTTTAGGGCTTTTGCCATAGATTTTAAAGGAGTTGTTTGTATGAGAGTTTCTAAGCTATTGGGCGAAAGATTTAAAAATGCGCCTTCTGATTGCTTAATTGAAAGCCATAAGCTTATGGTACGTGGTGGATATATGAAATATATGGCTAATGGTATATATTCACTATTTATGCCTACCAAAAGAATAACAAAGAAAATTGAAAATATTATCCGTGACGAAATGGATAGAATAGATGGACAAGAGGTTATGTTCCCTGTTGTTATGCCTGCTACTCTTTGGGAGGAGTCTGGAAGATATACAGGTATCGGCAGTGAAATGGCAAGATTTACTGACAGAAACAACAACAAAATGGTTTTAGGTATGACTCATGAGGAAGCAGCTGTACATTTAGCTAAGGATACAGCTCAGTCATACGCAAACTATCCATTTATGATTTATCAGATTCAGACAAAGTTCAGAGATGAGCCTAGAGCAAGAGGTGGATTAATCAGAGTTCGTGAATTCACAATGAAGGATGCTTACTCTTTCCACACATCACAGAAGGACCTTGAGGAATATTACGACAAGTGCTTTGTTGCTTATGAGCGTATTTTTAAGCGTGCAGGTGCTAAAAATGTTATCTCTGTTCAGTCTGACAGTGGTATGATGGGTGGTAGTGTATCTCACGAATTTATGCTACTTACAGATATAGGCGAGGACTCACTTGCTATTTGCCCTGATTGTGATTTTAGAGCAAATATGGAGGCTGCTGCTTGTATAATTGAAAACGAGGCTGGCGAAATTAAGCCACTTGAAAAAATTTATACACCTGATACAAAAACAATTGAGGATTTACAGAAATTCCTTAATGTTGATATTAGAACATTGGGTAAGGCTGTTGTTTATCAGAAAAATTCAAACGATGAATATGTTGTTGTATTTATCCGTGGTGATTTAGAGGTAAACGAAACAAAGCTAAGAAATTACCTTGGCGAGGATATTCACCCTGCACAGAACATTATTACAGAGGAATGTGGTATTGTACCTGGATTTATCGGCCCTGTTGGTTTAACAGAGAATGCTACTGTTGTTTTTGATAGCTCATTAAAGGGAATTAACAGTCTTGTATGTGGTGCAAACGAAATCGACTATCACTATTCAGGAATAAATGTTGAGCGTGACCTTGGCGAGGTTGAATATGTTGATATAGCAAAGATTTTTGATGGTGCTATTTGCCCTAAGTGTGGCAAGCCACATATTACTATTCAGCGTGGTATTGAGGTTGGTAATATATTCCAGCTTGGCACTAAATATACAAAATCAATGAATATGACATACCTCGATAACAAGGGTGAGGCACAGCACCCTATTATGGGTTGCTATGGTATAGGTGTTGGCAGACTTGCTGCTTCTATTTGCGAAGAAAGCCACGACGATTATGGTCCTATATGGCCTATGCCTATTGCACCTTGGCAGGTTGAAATCTGTAACCTAAGAGCTAATGATGAGAATGTTACAAATGCTTGCGAGAAGCTTTATGACGAGCTTACAAATATGGGTGTAGAGGTACTATATGATGACAGAGCAGTAAGACCTGGCTTTATGTTTGCTGACGCTGACCTGTTTGGTATTCCTGTAAGAGTTGTAATAAGCCCTAAAACTCTTGAGAGAAACAGCTTTGAGATTTCATACAGAGATAAATCCTTTAAGGGTGATATTGCTATTGACAACGCTGCTACTGAAATCAAGGCCATGGTTGAAAAGCTACTAGCTGAATATAGCCTTTAATTACAGAGCTATATAAAGGCTAATTTTTCAAACAAGCTCTAGGGAGTATTTGAAAATAGAAATATACAGTTGTTTTGAGTTTTCAGATACAGCCTAATATAAAGCACAAAACAAAAGCTCTACCTGAAGCACACGATTATAGTGTTGCCTTAGGTAGAGCCTTAATAAAAGCTTTAGTTTTGTTTTCTTACCATTTTGTACTCATCGTAAAGCTTGAAGTAATGACAATCATCAAAGGTGTTTTGCATAAACTTAACAACCTCGTCCTCATCAAGATTCACCTGACAAATATAGCAATCATACTCCTCGTCGTAAACATAGTTTGCACAATGCTCACAATTTGATTTTCCTGACATTAAATTATCACCTCTTTGTGAAGCTATTTTGATTCTATCTTTTGTCTATTATAGCATAATGGTAATATCAAACTCAAATAAAAAAATATTTGGCAAGAACATTTTTATTTATAATAGAACAACAAAAAGGAAGGATGATTATGTACATTAGTTGGAAGCCTCTGGCTGTGTTCTGGCGAATTATAATTTCCCTTACAGGTACAGTAGCCTTGCTGTTTAGCTTTGGTATACTTAAAGCTGATGTTCAGCTAGGACAGATAGAATATTTCCATAATATTATCGCTATATTTACTATAATCTATTATTATGTGCTTTCGTTTTGGCAAATTAATAACACAAAAAAAGAAAAAACCTGTTTAGCTCCGTGGCTTAAGGGAACTATTACAGTAAGCTATGCTGGTATAATGATAATTTCGTTTTTCTTTATAAACCATCATACTATACCAAATTGGGATACATATTTTGTTGCAAATACCCTACATTACATTATTCCTGCTATGGTAATTATAGATTGGCTACTCTTTGATAAAAAGGGCTTTTTTAAGCTTTTCTTCCCTATTATATGGACTATACCAGCTATACTTTACGGCGTGTATGTTTACGTGTCTGTATTGGTTTTAAACCGAGCTGTAGGTCTTGAAAAAAGCTTTTGCTACCCTATAAAAGATTGTGGAAGCTACCCATACCCATTCTTTAATGTAGATGTAAACGGTATAATAAATACTGTTGCAACACTATTACTGCTTGCCGTAATATTTCTTGTTGTGGGTTATCTTATGTATGGTATAGATATAATCCCTGGCAAGGTTGGTGGATTTATATCCAGCAGAAAAAAAGGTGAATAATAATAAAAACCAGATTTCAGCTATTACTATGAAATCTGGTTTTTTATATTGCACCTGTTCGATAACCTCAAAAAACGCCGTCTGAACGGTTATTTTTTCCGTCATACTTAGCCAATTTTTCTTGAAATACTACAGTATTCCTGCAAAAAAAATTGTCGTATGGACGAAAAAATCCTTCGTCCATACGACATTTTCCAGTTATCGAACAGGTCTATTATTTTCTTTAATCAGCCATCAAAATCATCTATACATAATTCTTGCTGAGCATCTTGATAAATCAGCGTCACTATCTCCTATAACAGCCTGTAAATTGAACATTCCTGTTGCTTTAAAATTATTGTCTTCACCACCAAAAATAAGATATTTTTTCGAGTCGTTTTTCTCATATCTCCAAAAATCACCGTAGTAGTTGTGTAATGAAGCACCATCGCCAACCTTTGAAGGTAGCATAATAAAAGGATTGTCCTTATCATAGGTCGTTTTTTTGATACAGCAATATGTGTTTACGTAATCATTACTACCTAAATCTGCAGGTTGCTCAGCAATCTTAGCTTTAACAGATTTTGTTTCTCCTTTTTCGTTCTCAAAGTAGAAAACACCATCTTGAATATAAGCATCATCATCAAGCATTATCGAAGCACTGCCATATAGGTTTTCTATATTCCTGTATTTAAATGAAGCTTTGCCAAGCTCAGCGTCAAATACTGCTGTGCAATAGTCAAGCTCAGCAGTCTTACCTGTTTTATCAGGTATATTAGAAATAGCTGTTTTTGCCTTTTTAATATCTAAAGGCTTACCATTAAATGTAATTTCTAAATAATCATCTACTTCCTTTATATCTGTAACCTCACGTTGTTTTCCACTACTATTTTTATAGCTATTCCAGCCCTCAAAAATCACTATACTAGAGCCTAGAGCTATTTTTCTGGTGTTGTAGTTATTATAAACAGTAATTGTGTTGGTTTTTTCAGCATCAACAGTTGCAAGACCTGAATTTGTAATATTTGATGTTTCATAATAATAATATTTAGAATTGTAGCCTCTGAATAATGACGAAGAATCTAATGTACCTGTTTCGACAACGAAAAGTCTTTGTAAAGCAGAGCACATAGAATAATTCATTTCGGAGAATCCATCGCCGTTATTCTTTGCCATTTTAAGTGTATTTTTATATGAAAGTGCTAATGTAGGATATTTGTCCTTAACACTTACAATTTTATTATCAGCTTCACTTCCTAAATATGCACCAACATATACATAATCAAGCTCTTTACCATTGTAGCCTTTAAAAATAGGGTCTAGCTTGTAGCCTGAATGCTTTTTACCAGAAATCCATATTTCCTCATAATCATCAGTAACAACACGCTTTGAGTAAAATTTTGGAATCTGTACCATTACATTTCCATTAGAGCCTGTTTCAGAATATTCACTGTCGCCTTTATAAACAACGGTTTTATTCCCCTTATTATCAAAAGTAACATTACAAAGCTTCATTTCACACCAAGGGTATGCATTGTCAAAGTCGTTTTCACCTTGCTCTACCCATTGGTTTTCGATAGTATAGTTAAAATTCAATCCTCTTGAAGCATCTAAACGCTGACCAACAGAAACACCTGTCCTAGTATCGAACTTTACACCATACTGTAAATACTTATTTACATCGGTACTACTATTTTGGGAGTCGTTGTAGGTGATTTCTACCACACCACACAAATCACCACTTACACTGCAAAAATTACCCTTTACAGCTTTAATTTCCTCCCAATCCAAAGGCTTATAAATTTCTCCGTCAAAAAGCTCCCATTTTCCATTTTTATAGGTAATATACTGATTTTCAGATAAATCGGGAATATCGTAGGTTTGTGTTTCTTTACCTGTGTATCCCGACATACTTTTACCATAGGTAATGAATATATCATCATCTGATATAACCGTATTCTCTATAGAAGCATCATAGTAGGTTACTCTTGCCTTTACTGCATCGTCAGGTATCTCTACAGATGAATATGCTTTATTATCAAAGTCAACTTCTGTAAGATTTCTAAACTCACCCTTATCCCTATAGAATTTAATTCTATCTTCTCTATCTGCAAATTGCCATATAGAACAGTTAAAGTTACCAGTAAGCAAAATATATTTCTTTGAGCTATCAATATTAAACCATTCTGTTGTCAGACAATTCTGATCTTCTTTTAGTAGATTTGTTGTACCATTAATAAAGCCATTAACTGAGTTTTCAGGTGTTATATTTTCTCCTGAAAAGCTTAGGGTCATATTTTTGGTATATTTAACATTTGGATAAATTTTCAGAGTAAAATCATCAGAGCCTTGAGTAAGAGCAGTGATTCTATCAGCCTCCGAAAGCTGATTGCTTTCACAGCCAAGATTCACAGAAACCATTCTGTAATTATGATTAGACTTTTCTTCATCGCCCATTTGCATATACCAATCACCCAAAAGCATATAGGCCTCTGTGTTGAATGGTTTTTCTTCACAGTAAATCTGTAGCTGATAGATAGCAGAGCTGGTATTTCCTTTTTGGTATAGGGCTTTTGCATTTGCTATCATTTTTTCAGGGTTATTAAAGATAACACTTGATGAATTGCAACCACTAAACATCAAAGGTGTTATAATAATAAATAACGTAAGTAATATCGCAATTAAAGGTCGTGTAATTCTTTTTAATGCTTTCATTTTCATCACCAACATTAATATAGTTTCAATTAGTTTAATTTTATCATATGTCATTCTTAATATCAATACAAAATAAAGCTTTTAAATATTGCACTTTGTAGAATTACAATAGATGTGTTACACCAAGAAAGATGAATCAGACCGTCGCTCTTAACAAATGAAATAAAAATGCAAAAACAAGCAAGCCGACAGCTAGAATCTCAAGAACAAAAAGTAAAGAGAAGCTGTCGGAAGAAAAATTGTAGCATTTTTAATAAATCATTTGTAAAGAATAAATCGCAAGCGACAACTAGAAAATGCCGCTGCTCAAAATCTAAGAACAAAAAGCTAGCGAATAGAAAAC
>JAXJTP010000154.1:0-3873 GCA_036309525.1 Acutalibacteraceae bacterium
AGTCCAGACTTTATGTTTGGCTTTAATAGTTGGTATTGATGACGCTGAGGGTCCACCTGTTCCCATCCCGAACACAGAAGTTAAGCTCAGTAGTGCCGAAAATACTTGGCTGGTAACGGCCTGGAAAAATAGGAAGATGCCAACATAAGTAAACCACCCAATTTGGGTGGTTTTTTGTTTTATACTAATAGCTGTTTAAATTCCAGAATAGATTGTTGAGCAAAATTGTTCAGAACGATGACACAGGCAAACTGTAGTTTGTAAAGGAGAAGAACAAACTGCAAAGTGAATTTTGTCAATATCTAATATAATCAAAAAAGCTTCTGTATTTTCGTACAGAAGCTTTTTTGATTGATTTCAAGAAATTTATTTGTGTAGACAAAGTAGAAGACATTAAAATTAAAGGTTTTATAAGAATAGTATTAAGCAGTTTTTAGCCTTTTGGTTGCGTTAAAAAGCTTTTGCTCTGTAATAGGCTTTGCACAAAAGTATGTACAGTTAAGTCTGTATGCCTGTGCACCAAATTCCTTATCATCGCTAAACCAAAAAAGCTTTGTATCTGGACATAGCTTTCTGGTGGCGATAACTCTTTCCATTCCAAAGGCTCCGTCAGATGCAATTATAATAAGCTCCGGAGAAAACCTAGTGAGCTGATCTAAAAGTGTATCAGTATTATCTGTGTAAACATATTCATTTTTATCTATGGTATTACAGCATTTTAGAAAATTTATTATCAGCCTACAATCTGAATCTCTTCCAAACAGAAGAACCTTCATATATCTTCTCTCCTATGAGTAAATTAACGAAACTATAATAGCACATATAATTAAATAATTTAATTGTATTGCGTGAAATGCAACAAAATTGCGTGAAACGCAAAATTTATGTATTGTGTATCAGTAAAGCATTAATTAAAATACTTTAAAAGCAGTCTATCTGCAATTTTGAGTGAAATAAATTCAATATAACATTCATTTGTAAAATAATTTGTAGGTATTGAAAAGATGAAAAATTGTGATATAATGAAATTACCTAGAATACAACAATATTGTATACAGGAATTATTTAAAATAACCAACATAGATATGGTTATGATTATAATAGTGTAAAAAGTTTTTTGGAGGTTAAAAATAATGAAGGGCAAAAAATTTCTTGCTGTTTTAATGTCAGCACTAATAATATCAACTACAACAGTTTGTAGCACCTCGGTATCGGCATATAAAGAAGATAATACTGTGGTATCAGAGGCAGACACAAAGCTTAGCTACACCGTAGGTGGAGAAACATTTTATTATGATGTTACTGATAATAAAGTAACTATATTAGTCTATGAGGGCAACGGAAAAAATGTAGTAATTCCAAATGAAATTGATGGTATGCCTGTAACTGAAATATATGTATATGCCTTTGCAAAAGGTGAGAGCTTTAATAGTATTACTATACCTAAAAATGTAAAATATTTTCCAATTGAAATATTTGATAGAAGCTACAATATAAAGGAGATTATAGTAGACCCTGAAAATAGCAACTATTCATCGGTTAATGGTGTGCTTTATAATAAGGATAAAACTACTTTGTTGTATTATCCACCTGCAAAGGCTGGCTCTAGCTTTACTATTCCGTCAACTGTAAAGGAAATAGGAAGAACAGCTTTTTTGCGTAATAAAAATCTTGAAAGCATTAAAATTCCAAATAGTGTTACAATATTGGGCGATAGTTCTTTTGATGGCTGTGAAAAGCTTAAATCTGTAACATTACCAGATAGTATTACAAATATGGGTGTTTATGTATTTGCTAACTGTAATAGCCTTACAACAGCTAAGCTTTCTAAAAATGCACAGGTAGGTCCATACGCCTTTACACATTGTAAAAAACTGAATAGCGTAACAATTCCAGAGGGTGTTGAAACAATATATAATTGTGCTTTTTGGGAGTGCGTTGCCTTAAAGGATATAAAGCTACCTGATACACTAAAAGAAATAAAGAGCTTTGCTTTTGGTGGAGCTGGTATAAAAAATATTACTATACCAAAGTCGGTTACTCTGATTGTTGACAAGGCAATTGGATATATTACAAATGAAGAAAAGAATAATGATTTTGTCATTTACGGATATAACGGTACAGAAGCAGAACGCTATGCTATTAACAATGGGTTTAGCTTTTCAACTGTTGGTTCACAAACACAGATAGTAAAGCTTAATAAAGAATCTATTAAAATGGGTGTTAACGAAAGCTACACACTAAAGCCTACATTATCACCAGCAGGAGCAACAGCTACCTACAAATGGAAAAGTGATAATACATCAGTTGCAACAGTAAATAGCAACGGTAAAATCACAGCTAAGGCAGAGGGTACTGTTAATATTACAGTAGAAACAGCAAATGGCTCTAAAGCAAATTGCAAGGTAACAGTTAAAAAGGCTCCTAAGAGTGTTTCTCTTAATAAAACTGCTATTACTCTTGGAATAGGTGAGGAGTTTGATTTTAACAGCAGTCTTTCAGATGGCTCAGCCTCATACAGCACTGTATATTCATCAAGTAATCCATCTGTAGTAAGCGTAAAAGCAGGTGGTGGCTTGGCTACAGGTAAAAAGACTGGTACTGCAACTATTACTGTAAAAACCTATAATGGCAAAACTGCAAGCTGTAAGGTAACAGTTAAAAAGGCTCCTACAAGCATTTCTCTTAATAAATCAAGTGTAACATTAGGTATTGGTGATTATATAGACCTTAACAGCAAAATGCCAAGTGGAGAGGCTTCGAGAGTAGTAACCTATACCTCAAGCGATAAAAGCATTGCAACAGTAAATGGCAGTGGCTTGGTAAATGCTAAGAAATTAGGTACAGTAACAATCACAGCAAAAACCTATAACGGTAAAACAACAACCTGTAAGGTAACAGTAAAGAATGCACCTTCAAGTGTTTCACTTAATAAAAGTAAAATTACAATAGGCATTGGTGAAACCTTTGATTTTAATAGCTCAATACCAAGTGGTACAGCGTCTTATAGCAGAAGCTTTTATTCATATAATTCAAATATAGTAAGTATAAATAAAGCTGGTGGCTTAGCAACTGGTAAATCAGTGGGCAGTGCAACTATAAGAGTAACTACTCATAACGATAAAAATGCATACGCTGATGTTACAGTTAAAAAGGCACCTACAAGTGTTTCTCTTAATAAAACGAGTGCAACCCTTGGCGTAGGCGAAAAGATAGACCTGAACAGTAAATTGCCAAGTGGAGAGGCTTCGAGGGTAGTAACCTATACAACTGCTGATAAAAGCATTGCTACAGTAGACGGTAGTGGAGTAGTAACAGCAAAGAAAACAGGTACAGTTATTATTACAGCAAAAACCTATAATGGTAAAACTGCAACCTGTAAGATAACAGTTAAAAAGGCACCTACAAGTGTTTCTTTGAATAAAACAAGTGTATCGCTTAAGGTGGGCGAAAAGGTAGACCTTAACAGCAAAATGCCAAGTGGAGAGGCTTCGAGAGTAGTAACCTATACAAGTGCAGATACAAGCATAGCTACAGTAGACGGCAGTGGAGTAGTAACAGCAAAGAAAAAGGGTACAGCTATAATCACAGCAAAAACCTACAACGGCAAAACAGCAACCTGTAGGGTAATAGTAAGATAAGAGTTAGATATTTTCATTGTTAACTTGTTGAAAAGTGGAGCATACCTATAATAACAATGTCGTTAGCTTAACGACATTGTTATTATGTATCTGCTTTGCAGATGTGATATTCGCCATAAGGCGAATGATGTTTTGCTTATCGCAAAATGATGTTTTACCCTAAAGGGTAAAAGTTAAGGGTACTGCAAGCAATTAGCTTCACTAATTGCTTGCAGTATTTATTATTTAGAAA
>JAXJTP010000155.1:0-19629 GCA_036309525.1 Acutalibacteraceae bacterium
ATTGTGCAGTAAGTGCCATAGAAATGGCAAACCTGTTGAAGAATATGTAAGCTATCGCACAAAGAATAAATGCCCTAGAATAGGGCAAGGGCATAGCACAGGTTTCTCTGGAAACAGGAATTCCAGTAATGTTCGGTGTAGTAACAACAGACACAATTCAGCAGGCAATCGAAAGAGCAGGCACAAAGGCAGGCAACAAGGGCTACGACTGTGCAGTAAGTGCAATAGAAATGGCAAACCTGTTGAAGAATATGTAATGTGAAATTAACTTAATTTAAAAGCTACCACTCAGGCTTGGGTGGTAGCTTTTTTAGCAGTAAAGTTTTAATAAATATATAATACCCATAAATAATATTGACAAAAAGGTAGTATATGTTAAAATTATTCTTAATAAGGTTCTTGAAATATAATTATAACAGGAGATGTTGCCAATGAAATAATAGTTTTTAGGGTTGAAAATGAATATTTTTTAAGGAGGCAAATTATGAAAAAAATAATTTCAGTATTATTAACAATTACAATGCTTTTAGGTGTTACAGCGTCATTACCGTTAACTGTATCAGCTGTAACAACTGATAGGGTTGAAAGTGGTTTTACATACACTGACGAATATGGTGTATGGAACTACGAGCTTACAGAAAGTGGAGATAGCTACAAAATTACAGGCTATGATAAAAGTAAAACCGAAATTGAAATACCATCGTTAATAGACAATATTCCGGTTGTAGGTATAAATGACCATGTATTTCGTGGTAGCAAACTTACTAATGTAACAATTCCTGATAGTATTACTACTATTGGTAGCTATGCATTTTATGGCTGTAATAATTTAGCTGGCATTAAATTTTCAAACAATATTAAAGAAATAGGAAATTATGCATTTTACGGCTGTAATGCTCTGACCGAAGTAACAATTCCAGGCAGTCTTACAGTGATTAGTGATGATGCATTTAGAAGCTGTAACAAATTAGCAAATGTAACAATCCAAAAGGGCGTTACAACAATTGGTAGTTATGCATTCCAGAATTGTCGTAGCTTAACAAGTGTAACAATTCCAGAAAGTGTTACAACAATTGAGAATTATGCATTTGAATATTGCGATAGCCTGAAGAGCTTAACAATTCCAAGCACTGTTACAGCAATGGGCACTTGTGCATTCCAGAATTGCAGTAGCTTAGAAAATTTAACAATTCAAAAGGGTGCTACAACAATTGGTGGTTATGCATTCCGACACTGTGGTAAGCTAACAAGTGTAACAATTCCAGAGAGTGTTACAACAATAGCAGGTTATGCGTTTTATAATTGTAAAAGTCTGACAAGTGTAACAATTCCAAATGCTGTTACAGTAATTGAAAGCAATACTTTTTATGGCTGTAGTAGTTTGAATAATGTAGTTATCGGAAAGAATGTTGAAGCAATTGGTACCTATGCATTTTCTTATTGCAGTAGTCTTAAAAGCATAACAATTCCAGATAATGTTAAAAGCATTAATACCAGTGCATTCGCAGGATGTACTAATCTTGCTGACGTAACACTATCTGATGATATTACAACAATTGATGATTCTGTATTCAAGGATTGTAGTAGCTTAACTAATGTAACACTTCCTGAAAAGCTTAAGTATATAAGAAATACTGCATTTGAGAATTGCAGTAGCCTAAAAAGTATAACAATTCCTAAAGATGTTATATCTATACCTAGTAATACATTCCGAAATTGCAGTAGCCTAACAAATATAAATGTTGTACCAGATAACAAAAGCTATTCTTCGATAGATGGCGTATTATTTAACAAAGCACAAACTTATTTGTATATATGCCCTGCTGGAAAATCAGCTGAATATACTATTCCAGATGGTGTTACAAATATTTATGATTTTGCCTTTGATAAGTGCAAGAAGTTAACCAGTGTGAAAATATCTGATACTGTTACGAAAATTAGCAATTCTATGTTTTTGGATTGTAGTAATTTAACCAGCGTAACAATAGGAAACAAGGTTAAAACAATAGGTGTTTCTGCCTTCAGTAATTGTAGTAGCTTAACAAGTGTAATAATACCAGACAGTGTTACAATCATTGATAGCTATGCATTCAGAAATTGTAGTAGTCTAACAAATATAACAATTCCAAATAGTGTTACAAATATTGGTGTTGCTGTATTTTATGATTGTAGTAGTCTGACCAGTGTAACAATACCAGAAAAGATTACAATAATTAATAATAGCTTATTCCAAAATTGTAGTAGCTTAACCAGTGTAACAATACCAAACAGTGTTAAAAGAATTGCTGATTTTGCATTTAATAATTGTAGTAGTCTAACTACGGTAACAATTCCTGATAGCGTTACAATGATTAATAGTAGTGCATTCAAGGATTGTACTGGTCTAACAAGCATTACAATTCCTGACAGTGTTACATCAATTGGTAGCTATGTATTCCAGAATTGTAATAAGCTAACAAGTATAACGATACCAGACAGCGTTACAGTTATGGAGGGTGCTGTATTTGCTGATTGCAGTAGCCTGACTGATGTAAAGATTTCTAACGGTCTAAAAACAATTCCTAACTCTGCGTTTTCTAATTGCAGTAGCTTAACAAGTATAACAATACCAGACAGCGTTACAACAATTTCTTCTTCTGCATTTTCTAATTGTAGTAGCTTAGTCAATGTAATAATTCCAAACAGTGTTACAAAAATTAACGATTCTGTATTTTATAAATGTGATAATCTTACTGATATATATTACAGAGGCAGTGAAAGTGAGTGGAATAATATAACAATATCTGTTAACAATACTATTCACCTTGCAAATGTAACTATTCACTATAACTGCATAGTAGGTGATGTAAGTGGTGACTACATACTTGCAGTAAATGACGTATTATATGTATTAAAATATATAATAGGCGATCTAGAGCTAACAAATAAACAGCTTGTACTTGCAGATGTAAATGGTGATAAAAAAGTAACAGTGTTAGACGCATTGATGATTCAGAGGCTTGTTATTGAAATGGTATAATTAGCTTTATAATAATTTAGTATTAAAGCTATCACTCTTTTTGGGAGTGGTAGCTTTTTGCTTGAAATTTTAATAACGTACAATATGAACAAATAATATTGACAAAAAGGTAATATATGTTAAAATTGTACTCAACAATAATGTTGAAATATAATTAAATTAGGAGGTGTTGCTAATGAAATAATAGCTTTTGTGTTGAAAATAAATATTAAAAAGGAGAAAAGTTATGAAAAGAATAATTTCAGTATTATTAACATTTACAATGCTTTTAAGCGTTACAGCTTCAGTACCACTAAGTGCGTCAGCTGTTACAGCTGATAAGCTTGAAAGTAATACTGCATACACCAACGAATATGGTAGTTGGTGTTATGAGCTGACAGATGATGGTACAGGGTATAGAATTACCGACTATCAGGGTGATCAGAAATGTGTTCAAATACCAGAAGCAATAGATAATGTTCCAGTGCAAGAAATAGGTGAATATGCCTTTTCAGACTGCGAAAATATGAGAAATCTAATAATCCCAAATACAATTACTGCTATCGGAAAAGAAATACTTCCAAAAGGTATGATAGCTCTTGATGTATACTACGTGGGTAGTGCAGATGAGTGGGGAAATATCTTTGTAGATTCAGAAAATGAAGGTCTTAGGTATGCGTTTGTTTCGTGGGATACCTATATCGATAATAATGAATATGGTAAATGGGTATGTGCCCCTGGAAATTACTATGAAGGCTACAAAATTATAGATTATTCAGGAGATACAACTAAGGTAATAGTACCAAGCGAAATAAACAACACTCCAATAGTAGAAATTGGTCGTTATGTATTTGCCGATTATAAAGCTATGACTAGCATACTGCTTCCTGATACTATCAAAGAGATTCATAGCTATGCATTTGAAAATTGTACCAATCTTACCGAGGTGTATTATACAGGTACTGATAATGATTGGTATAAGACATTTGTTATGTATGACGGAAACCAAGCTTTCCATGAAGCTCGTGTTCGTTTTAATAGCTGTATTATAGATAACGAATCTGGTGAATGGATATGTGTTACAAGAGATTATCAGGAGGGCTACAAAATTGTAAGCTACTTAGGTGATAAACACAAAATAATAATACCAAGTGAAGTAAATGATACTCCAATAGCAGAAATTGGAGAATATATATTTGCTAATAATACCAGTATGACAAGCGTAGTAATTCCTGATAGTATTGTTGAGATTGATGAATATGCATTTGAAAATTGTACTAATCTTACTGGTGTGTATTACACAGGTGATTTAAATGATTGGTACAGAATATTTATTCTATCAAATGGAAACGATGCTGTTTTTAACGCATATGTTTATGAGAATATCAGTGTTTTAAAAAATGAATATGGTATATGGATATGTTCATGTATCGATTATAATACCATTGAATATGATAAGGCTTACAGAATTTTGAGTTATTTAGGAGATAAGACCGAAATTACAATACCAAGTGAAATAAACGATATTCCAGTGGTAGAAATTTTTGAATATGCATTTTCTAATAGTAATATGATTAGCATAATAATTCCTGATAGTATCGATTTTATACAAGAATATGCATTTGAAAATTGCACCAGCTTAACTGATGTGTATTATACAGGTGATAAATTTAGGTGGAATTGTGTATATATTTATAATAACGGGAACGATGCTTTGCTAAATGCGAACATTCATTTTAGTTCTGCTATTATAAATGATGAATTTGGTAAATGGATATTTGAAGCACGAGAGTACTACGAAACAGGCTACAAGCTTAAAAGCTATTCAGGAAATGCTACTGAAATAACAATACCTAGTGTAATAAACAATATATCAGTAACAGAAATTGGTCCTTATGCATTTGCCGATTGTAATAATATAACCAGTGTAGTTATTCCTGATAGTGTTATGTCAATTAAAGAAAATGCATTTAAAAATTGTACCAGTCTAACAGATGTATACTTTACAGGTGCTGATTATAACTGGTATGGTATAAGTATTGAATATACTGGGAACGAAGCATTAACAAACGCATATATTCATCACAATGCCTGTGTTATAAATGATGAATTTGGTACATGGTTGTTTGCAGAGTCACTTAATCTTAGAGGCTACCAGCTTATAAGCTATTCAGGAGATGCAACCGAAATTGTAATACCAGATAAAGTAAACAATAAGAAGGTTATAGAAATTGGAAAATCTGTATTTGAAAATAATACTGAGCTTACTAAAGTAATAATACCTAAAACTATTGAGATTATTTATGAATATGCATTTAAAAATTGTACAGGTATAACAGGTGTATATTATTCTGGTGATTGGAATGATTGGTATGAAATATTTATAGCTGAAGGAAACGAGCCTCTTTATGAATATGAAGTTATTAATTTAGAAGTTGCCATTAAAAACGATACCTATGGCGATTGGGTATGCACATTGAGAGACTTTGGTGATGATAACGAGTCAGGCTATATTATTAAAGAGTATTTTGGAAATGCTGGTAGAATTGTAATACCAAGCGAAGTGGATAACATTCCAGTGGTTGGACTTGGTGAATCACTATTTGAAAATAATAATAATCTGACTAAAATAGTAATACCTGACAGCATTATGAATATAGACAGGTATGTGTTTTTTAACTGTAATAATCTTAAGCAGGTTTATTATACAGGTAGCCTGGATGATTGGTTTAAATTAATAATAAATGGTAATAATGATAGCTTATTTACGGCATACATTGAGCATGAAGCTACTATGAAAGCTGATGAGTTTGGTGCCTGGATATATGATGCAGGATATGGTGACAGCTGTATAATTTTAGATTATATAGGAAATATGAGCGATGTCAGAATACCAAGTGAAATAGATAATATTCCAGTTACGAATTTTTATAGAGATGTATTTAAAAATTATAGTAATCTGACTAGATTAGTATTTCCTGATACTATATGGTTTATTGATGATTCTGCGTTTGAAGGCTGTACCAATCTTAAAGAGGTTTATTACGAGGGCTCGGAGCAAAATTGGGAATATATGTTATCATCAACTTCAGGTAACGAGTCTCTTCTTAACGCAAAGATTCATTATAATGCCTATGTTTACAGCGACAATTATGGTGCGTGGGTATATAGCTTATCAAATTTGAGGGGTTATGCGATTACTACTTATCTAGGAAACAAGAGCAATATCCGTATACCAAGTAAAATAGATAATGTTCCAGTAACAGAGATTAGTGAATATGCATTTGCTTCTTGCGATAATTTATCTGGTGTAACAATCCCTTACTATACAACTAAAATCGCTGAGTTTGCATTTTCAAATTGTAATAATCTTAATAGTGTATATTACATAGGTGCTCAATCTCAGTGGGATAATATATCAATCTATGAAGGAAATCAAAGCCTTTTATATGCTACATACTATTTTTACACAGATGTTATATTTGACGAGTATGGTACATGGATATTGCAGCTGACAAACACTTGCGATGGTTACATAATTAAAGATTATATAGGTAGTATGAGTAACATTAAAATACCAAGTGGATTAGAGGGTATTCCAGTGGTAGGTATTGGTGATGATGTATTTTCTGGTTCATATAATTTGATTAGTGTAGTAATTCCAGACAGCGTTAAAACTATTGGTTACAATGTGTTTTATAATTGCGATAGCTTAACTAATGTAACACTTTCTAAAAATCTTACCTCTATTGGTGGCTATGCGTTTTTTGAATGTAGTAGTTTAGCCAATATAACACTACCAGATAGTCTTACCTCTATTGGTGAATATGCATTTTATAAATGTGAAAATTTAACCAGCATCTCACTTCCAGATGCTATTACTTCTATTGATGAATTTACATTTTTAGGTTGTGAAAAATTGGCAAGCATAACACTCCCAGATGCTGTTACTTTTATTGGTGATAGTGCTTTTTCGTGGTGTTCAGCTTTAACCAGTGTAACACTTCCTGAAAATCTTATAACAATAGATGAAGATGCGTTTTATAGTTGCAGAGGCTTGACCAATATAACAATCCCAAAAAGCGTTACTACTATTGGCGATGAAGCGTTTTTTGATTGTGAAAATCTGACTGGTGTAACAATTCCAGAGAATGTTACCTCTATTGGTGAAGGTGTATTTACTAGATGTGAAAGCCTGCTCGGTATAGAGGTTTCGGCTAATAATAAGAGCTATATTTCTGTTGATGGTGTGCTGTTCAATAAAACACAATCAGAGATACTTGCTTATCCTGCAGGAAAATTGTCAAATAGCTATATTATTCCAGCCAGTGTCAAGGCTATTCCTGATGAATTATTTAGCTATTGTAGTAATCTTGTTAATATAACAATCCCAAATAGTGTTACAGCTATTGGTGATTATGCATTTGAATACTGTAGAAGCTTAACAAATATAAAAATTCCAGATAGTGTTACTTCTATTGGTAAAGATGCATTTTATAGATGTAGTAGTCTAACTAATATAACACTTCCAAAGAGTATAACCTCTATTTCTAATAGTACTTTTTGTTATTGTACTAATTTAACAAGCATAACAATCCCAAATAGTATTACTACTATTGGTAGCTGGGCATTTTATGGTTGTAATAATCTTAGTGATGTATACTACACAGGTAGTGAAGCTGAATGGAATAGCATATTAATAAGAAGCTCTAATGATAGCTTAAAAAATGCAACCATTCATTATAACTATACTTCACAGGTAACAGGCGACGTTAGTGGCGATGGTACATTAGCTGTAAATGATGTAATATATGTGCTTAAGAATATAGTAGGTACTCAGGATTTAACAGACGAGCAGATTGCACTTGCAGATATAAGTGGCGATGGTAAATTGTCAGTATTAGATGCAATTATGCTTCAAAGAATTATTCTTGATATGGTATAATAATTACCTGTAAAATAATTTTTATTTTAGATACCACTCATTTTTGGGTGGTATCTTTTTATGCCTCTATGTAAATAGTTGGGGTAACCCTAAAATAAGAAAAATGAAAACAGGCAATAGAAACCAAGCTGTTGCCTGTGAAGAAGAACAACGAAATGCTGAGTAAATTATGTTGATAAGCTGTATGGTGTTTAAATAGGTATTATTGTTTTTATAAAAGTATTAATATTGACAAATTCTTGCTATGTGTTAAAACAAACAAGATAGAATTAGGCGAAAATTAGAGTTCATAAAGGTAACATTGAGGTTTTATTTTTAATTGATTCTATAAAAATATTTGTAGAGGTGTAGAAAATGAAAAAGTTAATATCTGTTTTATCATCAGTAGCTATGGCTTTATGTGTTACAGCCTCGGCTTCTGTAAGTGTATCAGCTGAAAACGCTAACACTAAGCTTACTTATACTGATAAGTATGGCAAGTGGGAATATAAGCTGACAGATTCAGGTAATGCTGTAATAACAGGGTATGAACAGGGTGAGGTAGGTAATATTGAAATACCAAGCTCAATAAATGGTATTGAAGTAGTAGAAATAGGAGATATGACCTTTTTTATAATAGCGAAAAGCTAACTGATATAGCAATACCAGATACTATTACAGCTATTGGCGAATTTGCATTTGGTAATTGTATTGGTTTGCAGAGCATAACAGTTCCAGAAAATGTTGCTACTATTGGTAGGGGTGCATTTATTGCTGGTGACAAATTCACAGATATATATGTTTCAGAGAAAAACAAGAATTTTTCTTCTGTAGATGGTATTTTGTTTGATAAAACAGAAACAAAATTAATTGCTCATCCTGTTGGAAGAACATATGATGAGTACATTATTCCAAGTAATGTTCTTGAAATTGGTGATACAGCATTTTCTTATAATGTTAATCTATCAAAAATAACAATTTCAGATAATGTTTTAACTATTGGCGAAAGTGCGTTTCAACATTGTCCAGAGCTAAAAAGTATAGATATACCAGAAAGTGTAGTCTATATTGGTGAATATGCGTTTTTTGATTGTGCTAATCTGACTACTGCTACAATTTCTAGTAATGTAAGATGTATTAATCAGAATACATTTTCTGATTGCGTTAATTTAACCGATGTGAAAATTGATTATGGTATTACTTCAATTGCTCATGGTGCGTTTTCAGGTTGTACTAGCTTAAAAAGCCTGACGATTCCAGATAGCGTTTATACAATCGGATATTTTGTGTTTGAAAATTGTACCAGCTTAGCCAGTGTAACAATTCCAGATAGTGTTATAGATATTGGATATTTTGCATTTAATGGCTGTAGTAGCTTAACTCATATCACAATTCCTGATAGCGTTAAAAGCATCAAATTTCAAACCTTTAACAATTGTACCAGTCTTACAAGCATAACAATTCCAAGCAGTGTTACAGAGATTCAGGCAGGTTCCTTTACTAACTGTAATTCTCTAAAGGATATATACTACACAGGTAGCCAAAACCAATGGAATAATATATCAATTGGTGAAAATAATGAGTGCTTGACAAATGCAACAGTTCACTTTGATTATGTAGAGCCAGCAATGGGAGATATTAATGGCGATGGTAAGGTTTCTGTAATTGATGTACTATACCTATTGAAGAATATAGTTGGCAGTAAAGAATTAGATGCCACACAAATAGCAAGAGCAGATGTAAGTGGAGATAGTAAATTAACAGTAATAGATGTACTTATGCTTCAGAAGATAGTTATTTCATAATGCCATTCTTCAAAAAATAAATAAACAATCTTTTAGATACCACTCGTTTTGGGTGGTATCTTTTTGTTATGCAATAGCTATAAATATTATTGACAAAAATGTGATATATGTTAAAATATATTTAATCAAAATCAACTGATAGGATTAGGAGAGGTTGCCGATAAAATAATAGCTAAAAAACATACAAATATTTATAGGGGGCAAAAGAATGAAAAAAATAATCTCAGTTTTATTAACAATTACAATGCTTTTAGGCATTACAGCTTTGGTGCCAGTAAGTGCATCAGCTGTAACAACAAACAAGGTTGAAAGTGGTTTTGCGTATACAAACGAATACGGTAAGTGGCTATATGATTTAACTGATTCAGGTGACGCCTACAAAATTATTGGTTATAGTGGTAGCGTGGAGGATATTAAAATTCCAAGCGAAATAAATGGACTTTCTGTTGTTGAGGTATACGATTTTGCATTTGATTATTCCGATAATCTAAGAAGCGTATGGTTTCCTACAACTATTACTTCTATTGGTGAAAAGTCATTTATGGGCTGTACTAACCTGAGCACTGTAGTACTTCCAGTAGGTCTTATCAGTATTGGATATTCTGCATTTCGTGATTGTAGCAATCTTGTAGATATAACAATTCCTGATACTGTTACTAATATTGAGGGATATGCATTCCGTAATTGTAGTAAGCTATCAGAAATAACATTCCCTGAGGGTCTTACAGCTATAAGTGATTATATGTTTTATGGCTGTACAGCTTTAACAGAGGTAACAGTTCCTGAGAATATAAAATCTATTGGTGATTCTGCATTTCGTGAATGTAGTGCTCTAACTAGCATATCGCTTCCAGATGGTCTTACAGATTTAGGTAGACGTGCATTTTATAATTGTAGTAGTCTTATCAGTATAACAATACCAGACGGTATTACTTCTATTTATAATTCTTTGCTTTATAATTGTAGTAGTCTTACCAGCATAACACTACCAGAAAGTGTTACTTCTATTGAAGAATATGCTTTTGCTAATTGCTTTAGCTTAACCAGCATAACACTACCAGAAAGTATTACTTCTATTCCTAATGGTGCCTTTTCTAATTGTAGTGGTCTTACAAGTGTAATAATTCCAGATGGTGTTACTATTATTGGTGAAGACGCATTTTTCCGTTGCATTAGTATGGAAAGCATAACACTACCAGATAGTCTTACAACTATTGCATTAGATGCATTTATTCTTTGTGCTAATATAAAGGATGTGTATTACCTTGGCGATGAAGCTGACTGGAATAGCATATCAATAGACGCTAACAATGACTTTGTTAAAAATGCAACTATTCATTATAATTACATACCACCAATGGCAGGCGATGTTAACGTTGATGGACAGGTATCTGTAACTGATGTAATATGTCTGCTAAAAAGTATAGTAGATTCTTCAGAGTTAACTGAACAGCAGTTTACAAATGCAGAGGTAAGTGGCGACGGTAAGCTAACAATACTAGACGCAATTCTTATTCAGAAGCTTGTTCTTGAAATGCTATAATTACCCATAAAATAACTAAAATTTTAAGCTACCACTCATTTGAGCTTATCCCGATGATATAGCTCAGTGGGTGGTAGCTTTTGTTTATAATTCTTAAAAATATACAATATAGATAAAAATTATTGACAATATGGAGCTGTATGTTAAAATATATTTAAATTAATTTAAATCTAAAAATATGATTAGGAGATGTTACCAATGTCATAATAGCTTTTTGTCTAAAACACACGAATATTTCTAAGGGGGACAAAAAATGAAAAAAATAATTTCAGTTTTACTAGCAATTACAATAATTTTAAGTATTATGGCCTCAGTGCCTTTAAGTGCATCAGCGGCAACAGTGGATAAGATTGAAAGTGGTTATTATACATATACAGACCAATACGGTGAGTGGACTTATATGCTAAATGATAATCGTGATTGTATCATTACAGATTATACTGGAAGGGCGAAGGAGGTTGAAATACCAAGCAAAATAGGATCCTATACTGTAGTAGAGGTTGGCCATTATTCATTTGCTCTTAGTAGTGTAGTTAGTGTAATAATTCCAGACACGGTTACAACTATTGGTGAGGAGGCTTTTTATGCTTGTTCTGATTTAGCTAGTATAACACTACCAAACAGTATTAAATTTATAGGTGAGTGGGCGTTTTATTACTGCAATAGCTTAACAAGCATAACAATTCCAGATGGTGTTACTGTTATTGATACGTCGACATTTAAGAGTTGTACTAATCTTAAAAGTATAACAATCCCAAGTAGTGTTACAACTATCAATTATTATGCTTTTGAGATTTGTTATAACCTAACAGATGTATACTATACAGGAACTAAAAAAGAGTGGGAGATTATAAAAATATATGAGCGTAATAACTATCTTGAAAATGCAACTATTCACTATGCTACAGCTTCTGATATATATTCAGACAAATATGGTGAATGGTCATACAGAATGCTTGATGATAATACCGGCTATGAAATTATAGAACATAACGGAAATACAACTGAGATTGAAATACCACGCACTATAGATGAGATTCCTGTGGTGAAAATAGGTAATGGTGTATTTAATAATTGTACCGGATTAACCAGTGTAACAATTCCTGATAATGTTACTACTATTGGAAGATGTGCTTTTTATGGTTGTAGTAGTTTAACCAATATAAAAATTTCAAACAGCGTTAAAGTAATAAGTGATAATGCTTTTAAAAATTGCTATAGCCTGACGAGTATAATAATTCCTGATAATGTTACTACTATTGAAGATGCTGCTTTTCAGGATTGTAGTAGCCTTACAACCATAACAATTTCAGATAGCGTTACATATATTGGTTATAGTGTATTTAGGGGGTGTAGTAGTCTGACAAGTGCAATAATTCCTAACGGTGTTACAGTTATTAATGATTATTTGTTTAGGAATTGTACTGCTTTAACCAGTGTAACACTTTCTAATAAAACTACAATCATCGGCACAAGTGCATTTGGTGGTTGCACTAATCTGATTAGCGTAACAATCCCCGATACTGTTACATCTATCAGGAATAATGCATTTAGTGGATGCATTAGCTTAACCAGTATAACTCTTCCTCACAGTATTACGATTATAGATGAGGATACTTTTAGTGCTTGTAAGAGTCTTACCAATATCGAGATTCCCGATAGTATTACAACTATTAAGAAAAGAGCATTTAGTGGTTGCACTAGTCTGACCAGCGTAACAATCCCTGATAGTGTTACAGAGATTGGTTCGTATGCATTTGATGATTGCACTAGCCTGACCAGCATAACAATCCCCGATACTGTTACATGTATTAGCTATCATCTTTTTTATAATTGTAGTAGTCTAACCAGTGTAACAATACCAGATAATGTTACAGAGATTGATAATGGTGCGTTTTATAATTGCTTTGGTCTAACCAGTATAACAATACCAGAAAGTGTTACAGAGATTGGCTATGAAGCATTCAGAGATTGTCGTAGTTTAAAAAATGTATACTACAAAGGCACTAAAAGTCAGTGGAATAGCATATCAATAACCATGTTTAACAGTTACCTTATTAGTGCAAATCTGAACTATTCCTTCGGTAGCTATATATATGCCAACAAAAATAGTAAATTATCATACGCAATGGCAGATAATGAATCTGGTTATAAAATTATAGCGTATACTGGAAGTATGACTGAAATTGAAATACCAGCTTCAATAAATTCACTTCCTGTGGTAGAGATAGAGGATTATGCATTTAAGGATTGTACCAACTTGACCAGAGTAATAATTCCAAACAGTGTTACCACTATTGGTGATTCGGCGTTTTATAGATGTACTAATCTAAAAAATGTAAAAATTTCAAATAGCGTTACAGAAATAGGTGATTATGCGTTTTATAGCTGTAGTAATCTAACTGGTATAATAATTCCTGATAGTGTTACTACTATTGGTAATTTTGCATTTTGCGATTGCAGTAATCTAACAAACGTAACCCTCTCAAAAAATATTACAGCTATTAGTGATTATTTATTTTATAATTGTGTCAATCTATCCAGAATAGCAATTCCGAATAACGTTAAAATAATCGGTAATAGTGCGTTTAAGTTTTGTTATAAACTGAGTGATATAATAATACCAAACAGCGTTACAGCTATTAATGATTCAGCATTTTATAAGTGCAATGCTCTTACCGATATAACACTTCCAGCAAAGCTTATAGAGATTGGTAATTATGCGTTTGCTTCTTGTGGCGAATTAACAAACGTAAGAATTCCAAACAGTGTAACTACTATCGGTGAATCAGCATTTCTTTATTGCTATTCTATGAAAAGTATAACAATGCCAAAAAGTATTATAACAATTGGTAGTAAGGCGTTTAAAAACTGTAACAAGCTTAGCGATATATACTACAGAGGAAATAAAAGCGAATGGAATAGCATTTTAATAAAAGAAGATAATGAATATTTAAAAAATGTAAAAATCCACTATAGCTATGTACCATCAACAGCAGGCGATATTAACATCGACGGACAGGTGTCTGTAACTGATGTAATATATCTGTTAAAAAATCTGGTATATACTCAAGAGCTAACAGATGAACAGCATGAACTTGCTGATGTAAGTGGCGACGGTAAGCTAACAATACTAGACGCAATTCTTATTCAGAAGCTTGTTCTTGAAATGCTATAATTACCTGTAAAATAATTAAAATTTTAAGCTACCACTCATTTGAGCTTATCCCGATGATATAGCTCAGTGGGTGGTGGCTTTTTTTATAAAAGCATTATACTAAACACCCTTTAAAATACAGAAATCTTTTCAGTATGCTTTGCACTGCACTTTATACTATGTCCTCGCAGGGGTACAGCCTTGTTGTGGACTGGTGCTTGTTCAGTACAAAAGCTCTGTTCTGAATTTTTTACAGATTTTAAATGGTGTTAAGTGTTATTGTAAGAATAAATCAAAAGCTATTGACAAAACTGCTAAAAATGTTGTAAATTATATATATAATTTTAATTAATAAAAGGAGATATTTTTATGATTTCTATCGCAATAGATGGTCCAGCAGGTGCAGGTAAAAGCACAATAGCTAAGGCAGTTGCAAAGCAGATGTCTTATATTTATGTAGATACAGGTGCGTTATACCGTTCAATAGCATTAAATGCAATTTCAAATAATATTGATACAAATGATGTTTCTCAGATTAAGTCTCTGCTAGATAGCACCAATGTAGAGCTTAAATTTATAAATGGTGTACAAAGAGTTTTTCTTAATGGTGAGGACGTATCAGATAATATAAGAACAACCGAGGTTTCAATGATGGCATCTAAGGTTTCTGCTGTGCCAGCTGTACGTGAATTTTTGCTTGAGCTTCAAAGAGATATAGCAAGAAAAAACAACGTTTTAATGGACGGTAGAGATATAGGTACAGTTGTATTGCCAAATGCACAGGTAAAAATATTCCTTACTGCTTCACCTGAATGTAGAGCTAAAAGAAGATATGATGATTATGTAGCAATGGGCATTGATGAGGATTATGAAAAAATTCTTGCTGATATAGTAAAAAGAGATTATGACGATTCTCACCGAGCTATTGCACCACTAAAGCCTGCTGAGGGCTCTGTAACAGTTGATACATCAAATGACACACTAGAGCAATCTGTTAATAGAATAGTGGAAATTATAAATAATACAATAAATTAATCGGGAGCAGTATATATGTCACAAAAAAAATCACAGCAAAAACCGTGGCTTTGCAGTGTAGCAAATGTAGTTGTTACACCTGTGCTTTCTTTAATATATAGAGTAAAGTACAGAAATAAAAATAATATCCCTAAAAAGGGAGCCTATATAATAATCTCTAATCATCTGTCAAACCTTGATCCACCATTGATTGCTATGGGTCAGAAGCACCGTAGGGTACGCTTTATGGCTAAGTCAGAGCTTTTTAAGAATAAGCTGTTTGCAAGCCTGATTACAGCTCTAGGTGCGTTTCCTGTTGTAAGAGGTGCAGGAATAGAGCAGGAGGCTATTTCAACAGGTGAGGATATTCTTAGAAATGGAGAAGTAATGACAATCTTTTTCGAGGGTAAAAGGTCACGTACTGGCGAATTTTTACGTCCTCGCTCAGGTGCTATGCTTATAGCATATCAAACTAATACTCCAATCGTACCAGCCTGCATTACTCCAGAAAAGGGTCTTATGAAGCCATTCCGAAAAACAAGAATAACCTTTGGCGAGCCTGTTACACCAGCAGAGCTTGGTGTAACCACTGGTAATGCAAGAGAGCTAAGAGAGGCGTCTAAAAAGGTTATGGAAATTCTGAAGCAAATGCGAGAAACAGAGGAGTTTTAATAGATAGTATGAAAAACATAACTTTAGCTAAAACAGCAGGCTTTTGCTTTGGTGTAAACAGAGCTGTTAATCTGGTTTACGAGCTTGCAAATAAAGAGAAGGTTTGCACACTAGGCCCGATTATACATAATACAGAAATGGTTAAGGAGCTTGAAAAAAAGGGCGTAATAATAGCTGATACTCCTGCTGATGTAAAGGAAGGCTACAGGGTGGTTATCCGTTCACATGGTGTACCAAAAAGCGTTTATGATGAAATAAAAAGCCTTGGACTGGAATACTCAGACGCAACCTGTCCTTTCGTTTCTAAAATTCATAAAAAGGTTGCAAAGGCTGGTAGCGAAAATTCTATAGTTCTTATAATAGGCGACAAAAATCACCCTGAGGTAAAGGGGATAGAGGGTCATTGCTGTGGTGAATTTTTTACAGTAAAATATCACGAACAGGTCGAAAAGCTCATAAACGACAACCCAAGGCTTAAAACACAGCCTGTAACAGTAGTGTCTCAAACTACATTTGATGTATCAGAATGGAAAAAAAGTTTAAAAATTATCAAAAAACTATGTACAAATGCTGTAATTTTTGATACAATATGTAATGCAACGGCAGAAAGACAAGAAGAGGCGAGGTCTTTAGCCGAAAAGGTAGACCTTATGATAGTTATTGGTGATAAAACAAGCTCTAACACCTGTAAGCTGTATGATATATGCAAGCGTGTTTGTAGCAAAACCTACCTTGTAGAAACCTATAAGGATTTATCAGCAATAGACTTTTCAAATGCTTGTAACATTGGCGTTACGGCTGGTGCTTCTGCACCTGCTAAGATAATAAAGGAGGTACTGGATACAATGGCACAGAATCAAGTGAATTCCAGTGAAGAGAAAGAGCTAGACTTTGCATCAATGCTAGAGGAGCATATGCAGAGCTTTAATACAGACGGGAGGGTAAAAGGCGTAGTTGAGAGAATCACACCTAACGAGATTTTTGTTGATGTTGGCAGAAAGCAAGCTGGCGTAGTTAAACTAAACGAGCTTACTGATGATCC
Source organism: Acutalibacteraceae bacterium (assembly GCA_036309525.1). Taxonomy (GTDB): domain Bacteria; phylum Bacillota; class Clostridia; order Oscillospirales; family Acutalibacteraceae; genus CAG-964. Next base: position 17,156 of record JAXJTP010000155.1, read on the forward strand.
AAACGCAAAGATTGAGGATCTTGTTAAGGTTGGCGATACTCTAGACCTTTTAATTATGCGTACTAACGACCAAGAGGGTACTATTATGCTTTCTAAAAAGCGTGTAGATGCTCAAAAGGGTTGGGATGTAATTAAAGAAGCACTAGAGTCTAAAGAGATTCTTTCAGGCGTTGTTACAGAGATTAACAACGGTGGTGTTATTGCTGTAACAAATGGTGTTAAGGTATTTATCCCTGCATCTCAGGCAACAGCTACAAGAGGCGAGACTACTGAGGGTCTTCTAAAGCAGAATGTAAGCTTTAGAATTATCGACGTTCAGGACCGTAGAAAGAGAGCTGTTGGTTCTATCCGTTCTGTACTTAACGAAGAGAAGAATAAGGCTAAAGAAGAGTTCTGGGCTAACTGTGAGGTTGGTAAGGTTTACACAGGTACTGTTAAGTCACTAACAAGCTACGGTGCGTTTGTTGACATCGGTGGTGTAGATGGTATGATTCATATTTCAGAGCTATCTTGGAACAGAGTTAAGCACCCATCAGAGGTTGTAAGCGTTGGCGATACTGTTGAGGTATACGTAAAGGATATCGACACAGAGAAGAATAACATTTCTCTAGGTTACAAAAAGGCAGAGGACAACCCATGGGAGATTATGAAGAACAACTACCCAGAGGGTACAGTTGCTGAGGTTGAGATTGTTGGTCTTACACAGTTTGGTGCGTTCGCTAAGATTATCCCTGGCATTGATGGTCTAATCCACATTTCTCAGATTGCTAACCGTAGAATTGAGAAGCCACAGGACGAGCTAACAGTTGGTCAGAAGGTTCAGGCTAAGATTACAACTGTTGACCTAGAGAACAAGAGAGTAAGTCTTTCAATCAGAGCTTTACTACAGGACGAAGAGCCTGCTGAGGCTGAGGAAGCTACAGAAGAATAATTTAATGCTACATAGCATATATATCTTGAAAAGCCACATCTCATAGAGATGTGGCTTTTTGTTATACCTGTACAAAGCATTTGAATAGTGTTTTAAAAACGAGAGAAAAACTCATTTCATCTACAGAATAGGTAGCTACAACAGGGTATTCCTTTAATTTACTCTTATCAAGATAAAATGTAAGTGTACCTACCTTATCACCCTTATTTATAGGTGCTGTAACCTCTTGCTTAATATTAAGCTTATATTCTACAGCTTTACTTTTACCCTTTTCAATAACAAGGCTACCAGATATTTTTTCTTCTGCCTTTAATTTTGATTGCATACCGTTTACTACAGCGATTTCTGGAATTTTCTCCTTGAATGAGGGAGTATAAACGCAGAAATTAGCAAAGCCATAGTCTAATAGCTTTGTAGCGTCTGCAAAGCGTTCTTTACCTGTTGCACCACCTAATACAACTCCAATTAAGGTAAGACCATCTCGTGTGGCTGTGGCTGAAATACAGCTACCAGCCTGCGAGGTGGTTCCTGTTTTCAAGCCAGTTATTCCCTTGTAGCTTTTTAAAAGCTTATTTGTATTTACAATCTGCGTTTTTCCGTCACGCAGATAATCAAGCCAGATAGAGGTGAATTCAAAAATTTTCTCATGCTTAATAAGCTCCTGTGACATAAGTGCCACATCATAGGCAGAGGTAAGATGACCCTCCTCATCTAAGCCGTTACAATTTTTAAAGGTAGTATTTTTCATACCAAGCTTTTTTGCTTTTTCATTCATTTTTGCTACAAAGGCGTCTTCACTGCCCTCAACCTCTTCAGCTAATGCTACAGCTGCATCGTTGGCACTTGCTACCATTGTAGCCTTTACAAGGTCATATACTGTCATAACCTCGCCTTCTTCAAGCCAGATGTCAGAGCCTCCCATTGATGAAGCGTGTGCACTTGCAGTTATATTATCCTCCATTTTAAGCTTTCCGTTATCAATAGCCTCCATAACTAATATCATTGTCATTACTTTTGTTATAGAGGCACAGGCACGAATTTGATGTGACTCCTTTTCAAAAAGCACTCTGCCTGTTTCTGCCTCTATTAATACAGCTGACGGTGCTGAAATATCATCACCTGTTAACGCTGTATAGCTTACAGTAAAGACATTCATCATAAGCACAGCCATAATAATGGAGAGCATAGCTTTAAAAATCTTTTTCATACTTACCCTGCCTTTCGGTTTTTATTACTGTTACTAATTTTATGAAATTTAAGGGTGTTGTATTACAGATTTTTATGTATAGTTGCTTTTGAATTGTTGAGCTACAGCATTTGTAAATATCAGGCAGTGTAGGGCAGAGGCTTGCTTGTGATGAAATTTACAGATTTGTATAATGCTGTTGATATGTATTATTGTGCAAATTTGGGTTTGTAGGCGTGAGCTAACGCTCACACCAGAGGAAAGACAGCTTAAAAGTTTTGATTAAACTTTTTCAACAGTTTATGGGGTCGAGGGGTAACACCCCTCGTGGGATTTTAAAGGGCAAAGCCCTTTAAC
>JAXJTP010000156.1:0-15128 GCA_036309525.1 Acutalibacteraceae bacterium
AACCAATCCCTACGGGATTGATTGTGGCAATCAATTTGCTTCGCAAATTGGTTGCATGACCCAAAAGCCTTTGAAAAGGCTTTACCCAAACTTCAAGTTTTGGTTTGTGCTAATCCGTAACTCCCCGATAAACCCAAATTTGTCACTATTATCAGAGATTAACATTTATTAAGCCCATCAAAGCTTTTCTTTAAGCTCGTTGTAAATTTCTACTATTTTAAGCTTATACTCATACTTAGGTTTATTCTCTGTTATTTCCAGCTGTTCATCTGTTAACACCTGTGTCAGATCGCTATTTTCTTCAGCCATTGAAAAGCACATTGGTGGGAACATTACACACCACCAATTATGCCCCTCTCCCTCGCCTATTATTATGCGAAAAGCGTCATAGCGTCCGGCTGGCAAGGTATAGCTATCATATTCTCGTGTGTTAAAATACATATCCTGTACAATTTCGCCCCTTACTTTATAGTCATAGCCTAGGCTATATACATACTGCTGTGCATTATTAACTATCTTTTTCAGATTAGTTTTTGTAATATGCACAGCCTCTTTTTTATTATCAGTGTTTTCAAACAGCTCTGTTGACTCCCTTAGAATATGATCTCTTACCTTGATTTTCAAATTCTGATCCTCTTCGCTGTCTGAATTAGCTAAAATATGAAGTCGCAAGATATTTTCGGGTATCTCCTCGCATTGTGCTGTAAAAATAGTTTGAGTTAAAATAAATGACAAAACAAACGCTGTAATAACTGCTTTTAAAAAACTTTTCATAAAAAATACTGTCCTTTCATTATGTAATTCCTAACATAATTATAGACAGTATCTTTTATAGTTATTCGATTGTTTTAATTTATTTCTGGATAATTTTACATCCGTTGTCACAAGCCTTAGCTACAAAAACATCGCTGTACTCACTCTTAAGTATTTCTGCTGTATTTTCAGCCTGAAACTCTGAGCTGTAAATTCCGTAAACGGTAGGACCACTGCCACTCATAACAGAGGCAAGTGCTCCATTTTCTTTCATAACAGATTTTATATGCTGAACCTCATCAATCATTAAAAGGCTGTCAAAATCATTATATAGGCTATTACAAAAAGCGTTTATGTCATTGCACTGCATAGCCTTAATAGCTGATTTACTATGAACATTATCCGAATAAGGTCGCTCGTCTGATTTTTTATATGCAAGTGGTGTAGATACATTTATATAAGGCTTGCACAGCAAAATGTAGTAATTCTCTAATGGTAGATTATGCTCCAGCTTTTCAAGAGTTGTTCCTATACCAGTAGCAAGCATAGCTCCACCATATAAACAGAACGGAACATCTGCACCGATTTTTGCACCTATTTCTGCAAGCTCGTCAGCTGTAAGGTTAGTCTGATAAATTTCATTAAGTGCAACAAGCACAGCTGCACCGTCTGTACTTCCACCAGCCAAGCCAGCCTGTGCAGGGATATTCTTTTGAATGTGAATATCAACAGTACAAGCAATATTACAATGCTCTGCAAACAGCTGTACAGCCTTATACGCTGTATTACTGCTGTTGCAAGGAACAAAATCCTTATCGCAGGTAAGGTTAATTGAAGTATTGTTCCTTTCAACAGTAACAATATCGCATAAATTAACCGATTGCATAATCATATCAACTGTATGATAGCCATTATCAAGCCTGCCAGTAATATCCAGTGTAAAGTTGATTTTTGCAGGTGCTGATACCTTTACCATTTTACACTCTCCTTTTTAATAGTTTTAACAAGAATTATTTTATTTCGTTTATAAATTCCTCTACCCTATTAAGAGCCTCTATAATATGCTTTACAGAGAATGAATATGAAACTCTTATAAAGCCCTCTCCACTATCACCAAAGGCATTACCAGGAACAACTGCAACACTCTTTGCCTTTAGCAGTTGCATACAAAACTCCTCTGAAGACAGCCCTGTGCTCTTTATACAAGGGAAAGCATAAAATGCACCCTCTGGCTCAAAACAGCTTAGTCCCATTTCTCTGAACCTTTTAACAACTAAGCGTCTACGCATATCGTATTCATCACGCATTTTTGCAATATCCTTATCGCCATTTTTAAGTGCGTCAATAGCAGCATACTGTGCTGTTGTTGGTGCACTCATTATCGCAAATTGATGTAGCTTTGTCATTGCGTCTGTAATAGGTGCTGGAGCAAGTGCATAGCCTAAACGCCAGCCTGTCATTGAATAGGATTTTGAAAATCCACTTACAACAACAGTACGCTCCTTCATACCCTCTATTGAAGCAAAGGAAATATGCTTTTTGCCATTATATGTAAGCTCAGCATAAATTTCGTCAGAAACAACAAACAGATTATGCTTTTTTACAACCTCTGCTATCGCCTTAAGCTCGTCAAGCTCCATAATAGCACCTGTAGGGTTATTAGGGAATGGTAAAACCAAAAGCTTAGAGTTTGCTGTAATAGCCTTTTCAAGCTGTTCAGACATCAGCTTAAAATTATCCTCTTCTTTAGTTTCTACAATTACAGCAACACCGTCTGCCATTTGTACTAAAGGCTCATAGCAAACAAAGCTAGGCTGTGGAATAATAACCTCGTCACCAGGGTTAATAAGAGTACGCATAGCAAGGTCGATAGCCTCTGAGCCACCAACTGTAACCAGACAATTCTCTAATCCGTCATATTCAACATTGAATTTTCTCTTATAATATCTGCAAATTTCGTGTCTTAGCTCTGTTAAGCCCTTGTTAGAGGTGTATTTTGTCTGACCAGCCTGAAGAGATTCTATGCCTGCTTCTCTTATATGCCAAGGTGTTTTGAAATCAGGCTCACCAATGCTAAGAGATATTATATTCTCCATTTCGCTGGCTATGTCAAAAAATTTTCTTATTCCTGAGGGTTTAATTGTCTTTATTTTTTCGTTGAGTATACTATTATAATCTATCACAGTACAATACTCCTTTTATCCTGTTCTTCCTCATCGTCATAGAAAGAAATGCCACTCTTTTTATATGTTTTTAGCTGAAATCTTGTATTTGTAGAAAGTACACCGTCAAGTGTTGATAATCTTTTTGCAACAAACATTGCAATATCAGTAATACTATCACCCTTTACACAGGCAAGCAAATCATAGGCACCAGCCATAAGATAAACAGAATCAACCTCTTCAAAGTCCATTACCTGCTTTGCAATTGTATCAAAGCCTGTATCCTTTTGAGGAGTTACCTTAAGCTCTATATAAGCAGTAGCCTTTGCACCCTGAACCTTATCGAAGTTTATTATAGCCTTATGTCCCTTAATAACTCCGTCTTTTTTATATTTTTCAATCTTTTCCTTTATAGCTTCTTCTGATTCGTTAAGCATTACTGCCATTTCACTATAAGAAAGATCGCTGTTTTCGCTTAGTAATTGCAATAGTTTATCCATAATTACTCACCTCGTAAATAAAATCACTTTAGTTTATTATATAACAAAATTTTTACACTGTCTATATCAACTTATTATATTGAATAAGATTATGGGTTGTGCTAAAATTATATCCATATTATGTAAAGGATTATTTTAGCTATGAGAGAAATAATAATTGAAAAAAATGACGCTAATCAGCGATTAGATAAATACCTGACAAAACGCTTTAAGGGTATGCCAAAATCATTGATGTATAAATATATACGCACAAAGTATATCAAGGTAAATAACAAAAGGTGCGAAATTTCAACTATGCTTAAAGAGGGCGATGTTTTAAAGCTATTTATAAAGGACGAGTTTTTCAACGATGACGAATATCAGAAAGAAAGCTACGACTTTTTAAAGGCACCTACCAAGCTGGATATTATATACGAGGATGAAAATATTCTGCTGATAAATAAAAAGCCTGGTGTAATTGTTCACCCTGATGAGCAATATCATTTTGATTCGTTAATTTCAAGAGTGCTTCATTATTTATACGATAAAAAGGAGTACAACCCAAAGGACGACAAAGCCTTTGCTCCTGCTTTGGTAAACAGAATTGACAGAAATACTGGTGGAATAGTTATTGCTGCTAAAAACGCAGACAGTCTGCGAGCTTTAAACGCAAAAATGAAAACCCGAGAGCTTACAAAGCTATATCTATGTATGGTTGAGGGTGTTTTAAAGCGTAAAGAGGGCATTTTGGGTGGACATCTTGAAAAGAACGAAAAGAAAAACAAGGTAACTATTCTAAAAAAGCCAACACCAAACAGCAAGCCTGTAAAAACAAAGTACACTGTTTTATCTAATATCAAGGGTAATAGTCTTGTAGAGGTAGATCTGCTTACTGGCAGAACCCACCAGATAAGAGCACATATGTCATCTATTGGTCATCCTCTTTTAGGTGATACAAAATATGGCTACAAGCGTAATAAGGATAATGATTTTTATAAATATCAGGCATTATATGCCTATAAAATCACCTTTAGCTTTACCTCTGACGCAGGCTGTATAGAATACCTCAACGGTAAAAGCTTTGAGGTTGATAAAAACGGAATATGGTTTTTAAATGATAAAAAAAATTAAAATAAGCATAATAAAAAAGACGACTTGTACATTTAGTGTCAAATCGTCTTTTAAGCTAGCTTAGTTTATCGCATATCAAAATATCTTGTTTTATTGACTGTAACTACATACCTTTGAGTTTCGTGCCATTTACTGGTGCAAAGGTTAGTTGCGTAGAAAAATAATACTCTGTGTGCTACTGCACTTTGATTCTGGTCGAATATGTACTCTACAGCTCTTACAGCGTCGTCGCTGTACTCTTCCTTCCAGCCATCGTATTTACAATATTTTTGTACCTCTTTTATTGATTTATAGCCTAAAGAAATCATTGAATCCTTTAAGCACTGTGCTACTAAGCAACAGCTTTCGTAGCCTTCTCCACCTGCTTCGCCCTGTACAATCTGGCAAGCAAGAATTTTATCCTCTTCAGACAGATTTATTTGTAGCTTTGGATAATAGCTATAATCTGGTTTATCAATGGCAATCAAATAGCCTGCGTCATATTGTGCGTCATATAAATCCTGTAGCTCCTGTGACCATTCAGTAGCAGGCTCGGTAGGAGCTACATCGGTATGGTCATATGCTCCTAATGTTGAGAATTTAACAACATCCTCTGGCACAACTCTGATAATCTGCATTGTAGCAAGCTCGGTAGGAGCCTCTGTTGGAGCCTCGGTAATTTCCTCTGTAGGAGCTTCGGTAGGCTCTGTTGAGTCTTCGGTAGTTTTTTCGGTTGGTTTCTGCGTAGGCTTTTCGGTTGATTTTTCAGTTGGCTTTTCTACTGATGATTTTGCTGTCTTTTTTGCTGTTACCTCATATACATTGGTTTTTACAGATTTTTCAACAGGCTCTACACTGCTCATTATATCAGCCTGAGCAAACATTGTAACAAATAAAGAAACAGCTGTAACAACAGCTACTCTTGCAATTTTAGTACTACGACGCATTTTACCAATCCTTTACATTTTTATAATTCTAATAACAATAGAATACTATTTAACAACCAAAAAGATTATACAATAATTTAATATTGATTGCAAATAAATTACAAGATTTCGTTTTTTATTCCAAAAAAACCAAAATAAAATATGCAATTAGCCAATAATCTTCTTTAATTCTATACTTCTGTCATCATAAATAATATCAATTTTGTCACCATATAAAGCATAATCAAAGACATAGCTTTGCTTTAGGGTATTATCAAAAATTTTCAGGGTTTGTTCATCAAGCAATACTGTACCCTTTATTTCGTAGCTTATGTCATTTGCTTTTACCCTAAGACTTGCAGTGTCATCATTAAATGAAAGAGAAATTTCTTTACCAAATTTATCAACTGCTGACCATTTATTTGCAACAAGCTCGTCAGCCTGTGTTTTAATCTGCGAATGAGTACAGCCCGATAAAAATATTAAAATAAAAACAGCCATAATTAAATATCTAAAACGCATAGAATACACCTCAATAATTTATACGGTAAATACTCTTAGTATATGCTAACAAAAATATTTACAAATATAACATTATATTACTGTAAATACCCTTTACTAAGATTAGTTTTTATGTTATAATAAATATCACCTTTTGTGAAATAACTATATTTTTTCAACAAATTAACAGGTAAGAGAGTATATTTTTTGAATGGAGGTTATTAATGTTATGGCTAAAAGTGAATTTATGACATATAAAAACAAACCACTTGTAAGATGTGGCGATGTTCTTTTTTATGGAAGTATGAGCGACCCTTACGTTGTACGCATTAAAATTAAAACACAAAAAAAGATTGGCGATTTAGAAATTGCTGACAAGGTATCTATACAGCTGATTAGTACTGACCCTGAGCTTAGTCCTCGTAAACAGATAATTAAATCAAGCGAAAAAACTGGTTTATACAGTGCAATGGATTTTGCTGATGTATGGCTAAAGAGAGCTTTAAAGGCACAATAAAATAATAAAAGATAAAAGGGACTGTTTTAGTAAAAGCTAAAATAGTCCCTTTGTAGTTTCTGGATTTTTAGGGCAGGTTAATTTTGGTATGTAACATTAAATATATATTGTATATTGTAAAAAACAAAGGCTGATTTACTCATAATTGTAAATCAGCCTTTGCTATTAAAAATCGTCAAGAATTTCTACAATGTTTGCAATATCCCCCTCTTCTCCGTCTGATATTATCTCACTGCTTGAGCTTGAAGAATCATCAGGGGTTGAAGATGAGCTTGATGAACTATTTGGAGTAGATGATGAGCTTGAAGAGCTTGAAGAGCTTGATGAGCTTGATGAGCTTGATGAATTATCAGGTGTTGATGATGAGCCAGAAGAAGAGCTGTTATCAGCAGGCTTGCTTGATGACGCTGTATTTGATGAAGCTGTACTGTTAGCGTTACCATTGCTTTGAGTATTATCAGAATTAACCTGTGTATTTTCTGATGAATTACCTGTTGAATTGCTGTTATATTGTTGACCGTTTATATACAGTATATCACCATTAACTGTCCATTGATTAGGCTGTATGGCTGATATGTTATCACCATTATAATGCTCAAAAACAACAGGCTCCGACTCTGTTTCGCCATTTGAATCAGGTGTAACTGTTAAATTATTATTTTCATCTATCTCATATGTGCCTGTTACACCACCTATTACACAGGTGCCATCATCGTTAAATTCTACCTCTATATCATCGCTTCTGCCACCCCAATCGCCAACTATATCTGTAGCAGGCTCTGTTGATGTAGCTTCATTACTGCAACCACAGCCAGCAAGTGTAAAAGCACTTACTGCTAAAATCATAGCAGAAAAAATCACAGCTAAAAACTTTTTCATATGCAAAATTCCTTCCCAGATTAAATTTTATAACATAAGTTTACATAATAGCTTTAAAAAAGTCAATTAATAAATTGTAAAAGATAGCTAACACTGTAACACAGCAGTAGCTCCCTCTTTAATCAACCATTAAGCTTTGAGGCTATAAAATCAATAACCTCATCAGGCTTAATTTCAAGCACAAAAGCAAATTCATCATAAAGGATTTTTTCAGCATCACGTAAAAACTTCTCATCAGCTAAATGAAGCTTTCTTCCACATTGCTTTTGATTTTGTTTATGAATATATAAAGTTTTTATTAATCTTACGAGCTCTTTTCTGTCGCCCAGATTTAAGATTTCTCTATATTTTTCTTTTCGCTCACTTTCGTTATTTATCCATATACTGTTTTCTTGAGGCATTGCCTCAATTATATCCATAATTTGTTCTTTAGTTAAAACCTTACGCATTTTACTAACTAAATCAGGATTACCCTTTGGTACAAAAATTTCTGCATTTTCATTGTGTACAGGATTCAGTACATAATATTCTGTTTCTTTTTCTTTGAACATTCTAACTGTAATTTCTGCAATCGTGCATACTCCGTCATTCCTATAAATCACTGTATCGCCTATTTTGTACATAATAAAACCTCTTTCTGTATCTGCTTGTAAATAGTTTATCGCCTACAAGCAGGTACACTTCTCTCATAAAATTATACCAATTCAAATATTTTTTTGTCATAGGCAAAATTGACAAATCGTACAGGAAAATAATTAGCTAAAGTTTATAATAAAATTTAGGGCTTGTTTGAAAAAAGCACTGTATTTTGTTCCAAATCAACGATTCAGAAGCAAAATAGACAGTGCTTTTCATTTTCAAACAGCCCTCAGGCTTTAAGTGTATAAAATATCAACATAGTAAAAGTGAACAAACCTGTTCAGTAACAGAAAAAATGCAGAGCAAATATGTAGCTTCATAGAATTATGGCTCTACCAAAGGTATATCAAAAAATTCAGTTACAGAAAGTGCAAGGTTTCTGGCAATTTCACTTATATTATCTCTGATAAACTGTGCGTCCTCTCGGTTATCGTGATAGGCTATTTCTATTAATACAGCAGGTGCAGTTGTTCTGTTCAGCTCTGCTAATGTAGTGGTTGGTAGTGCTTTTACTGCGTTAGGGTTAGGATAAATTGCTTTGAAATTATCTGCAATTATATTAGCAGCTCTTTGCCCCTGTTGACTTAAAGGATTATAATATACATCTGTACCTCTTAATTGACCAGCTATAGTTGGAGGTGATGCATTTGAATGTAGTGCAAGATGAAGATCATAGTTACCTTGATTTGATTGGTTAATAGCCTGAGATAAGGTTTGCTCTGGACTATTTCTGCCCACGGTTATACCACTTGCTGTTAAATAAGGTATAAGCTCGTCGGCAATCAGATTCATATAGTATTCCTCGTTACCACCATCTATATATGGATTAAACTCCTGTAGAGATGGACTTATAAAAACTGATGGCATATAAATTCTCCTTATGTTTACTCAAATTTTGCAAAGAGCTCATCGCTTGTCATATCGTTTGTACGCAGAAATCTACCAAGCATATAAAGACTATCCTTGCTTTTGGTTATTATGTTTACACGCTCCTCACATATTAAGGAGCATTTAAAGGACATATCCTTTATTATTTTCTCTGAGGTATCACTCATAATTCCAAAGGGATATACAAAGGCTGTTGGTGTGTAATTTAAATTGCTTTTAAACATATCCTGTGCAGTTGATAAATCCTTTACTATAAGCTCTCTATAGCTGTCGCTTGTTTCTCCTTTCTTCTGCTGTATACCTAGCCTGTCATTCTGACCATGAAGATTATAGCTGTGATTCTGAAGCTCTACATAGCCACTTTTATGCATTTCTTCAAGCTGTTTCCATGTACAGTGCGAGTACGATGGTGACAGAGTTTCAGTAGTTTTTGAATATTGCTCACTATAATAAGCTATTGGTGAAATTACAGCCTTGCATTTATGCTCTTTTAAAAGAGGGTAGGCATAAAGATAGTTGTTGTAATATCCATCATCAAAGGTAAGCATTATAGGCTTATCAGGTAGCTTTTTATCGTTTTCAATGTAGTCTATCAGCTCCTGTACTGTTATAGCTGTGTAGCCCTTTTCTTTAAGTGTATTAAGATCATTCTCAAGCTTTTGTGGATCTATTACATATTGACCCTGTTGCTTTGTATCCTTGGATATGCTATGGTACATAATTATAGGTAGCCTTACAGAGCTTTCTGTTGCTGATACTATTTCAGCCTCGGGAATAAAGCCCGAATAGATAAAGGAAAAGCATAAGGCAACAGCAGTAAAAATAACTCCTATAAATACTCCTTTGTTAATTTTAAAATTAAAATACATAGTCTACACCTCTCAATATATATATTAATAAAATTTAAGCGTTATGCTAAGTTAATGTGAATTTGATTTAAAGAATGTGTAGATTATGTAGAATGTTTAATAAATATATTGATTAATCTAGCAACATGATGTATTATATACAAATATCTAATAATATATAAACTTAATGCAATGGAGGTTTTAATGTATGGTTAAAAAATTAATGGTATTATTATTAAGCAGTATGATGCTTCTTTCAACTATAGGATGTGGAAATTCAGGCGAAGAAAAAAATAATGAGACTGAAAAATCAACATCTAAGATTGTTAATTCTGAGGAGAATGATAAGGAATCTTCAGAAACAAAAGAAAACGGTTTAACCTTTTGGATTAATAAGCAAAATTGGAACGGATTGAAGGGTACATATGACGGAACAATGCTAACAAAAAAATTGAAAGCACCTTTAAAGCTTAGTGAAATTGATGAGCTTGGCAGACCATATTTCTGGTTTCTTAATGGCTGTGAGGGTCAAAATGCAGAAACACTAAGTGAAATTTTAGAATCCGATGAAATTCAAGGTTCAAGTAATCCAACAAAGATTGGTGTGCAGAGCTCTTTTGATGAAACCTGGGTAGAATTTGAAGGTGAAAAACTGGGTTTAGTTTCAATTCAGGTTTTTAATTATGCAGAAGAAGACCTATCTATAAAAGAATGTTATGAAAAGAACTGGTGGTTTGCAGAGCTTAACTATGAGGCATTAGGAATTTCACCTGATGTTAAAAGCCAAGATTATCAGATAGAAAGAGCTGACGCAATTGTACAGCTTTTAGGTGCACCTACTTATATTTTGGATACCTTCAGTAGTTTTGAGAGTGCTTGTAAAGAGAATGAGGGTTCTATATACTATTGCTTGGTTTATGATTTTGATGAATATGTTATTGTTTTTGATATGAGCGAAAATGTATTTAACGAATATAATACTCAGTTTTTGAAGATTGATGAAATTAAATATTATACTAAAGAATCTTGGGAAAAAGAACTTATCGACAAGCAAGAACACGCTGCTAAAAAAGTATCAATAACACCATAAAATGAATTTATTACTCCTAGATGAAAATCGCAAGGATTTTTATCTAGGAGTATTTGTGTTTATATGGCTTTACTAAAAAAATAGCTTATCGAATTATAAAAAAATTTAAAAAATGCAAAATTTCTAAAAAATAACTCTTTACAAGTTAGAATGTTTGTGTTAATATATATACAAATGATATTGATTATCATTTTTATTATCACAGGAGGATATTATGGCCAGAAGAAACTTCAGCGAAAAGCGTGAGGCTATATATAGTCTTATTCGTAACACTACAACCCACCCGTCGGCTGAATGGGTATATAATCAGCTAAAGGATCAATATCCAAATATCAGTTTGGGTACTGTTTACAGAAATATGGCTATGTTTGCTGAACAGGGCTTAATAGTATCTGTTGGCACGGTAAATGGTCGAGAGCGTTTTGACGCAAATATTACACCACACGCACATTTTATATGTAATAAGTGTGATTCAGTAATAGATCTTGACTATATGCAATATAATAGAGAATTAGATGAATCTGTATTGCTAAACACAGGCCATTGCGTTGATAAGCATTCTATGTATTTCTACGGAGTTTGTAGAAAATGCAAAGAAGATGAATTTTGATAATACTCGTTTAACAACAAAGCTTAAACGTTTATTTATACTACTATGCTTGAAAAATATTAATTTTAAGCACTCATAAAATTACAAAAAAATATAATTCAATGGAGGAAAATAAAATGAAAAAATGGATTTGCCCAGTATGTGGTTATGTACACGAAGGAGAAACAGCACCAGAGAAATGCCCACAGTGTAAGGTTGATGGTTCAAAGTTCACAGAGGCTACTTCAGGTGACATCAGCTTTGCAACAGTTCACGAGGTAGGCGTTGCTAAGGGTGTTTCTGAGGATATTTACGCAGACCTTAAGGCTAACTTTGAAGGCGAGTGTAGCGAGGTTGGTATGTACCTAGCTATGGCTAGAGTTGCTGACAGAGAAGGCTACCCAGAAATTTCAGCTGCTTTCACAAAGTATGCTTTTGAAGAGGCTGAGCACGCTGCAAAGTTTGCAGAGCTTCTAGGTGAGGTTGTAACAAACAGCACAAAGAAGAACCTTGAGCTAAGAGTTGCTGCAGAAACAGGTGCTTGCGAGGGTAAGTTTGACCTAGCTAAGAGAGCTAAGGCTGCTGACCTAGACGCTATCCACGATACAGTACACGAAATGGCAAAGGACGAAGCAAGACACGGTGCTGGCTTCAACGGTCTGCTAAAGAGATATTTTGGTGAGTAATTAGTACTTATTTAAACTAAAATAAACATAAAATACAGCGTTTCAAGAGGATGTAGGATTAAGTCTTATGTCCTCTTTTTGTTTTGTGTGTTTGTGGTGTGCACCTTAGTGTGTACCTTGTAAAACGTGTACCCTATTTTTATAGTTGTTTTTTTGTTACATTATAAAATAGATTTGCGTAACAGGTAATTTCAAGCTATAATTATTATATTTAAGCTTATAATATACAGATAACTGTAATTAAAAAACGGAGGAATATTCTATATGTCACAAAATATAGCCTTTAAAGATAAGCTACATATAATAAAAGATTTTTATTTTGAAACACATAAGCAATCTTTATTTGAAGATGATATTGTAAGAATTGAAAATAATTTAAAAATTAAAATTCCAGAAGCTCTTAAAGAATTTTATTTGATATTTGGTGATGATTTAGATTTGTTAAAATCTATGTATGATATAGCCTTACCTAAAGAGCTTTATATTAAAGATGATATATTAATAATAGCTAAAGAGAATCAAAACGTGTGTGGCTATGGTATAAATATCCTTACAATTAAGCTGGTATATTATGATAACAATATTATCGAAGAAATTAATCAGGAGCTTGAGGATTTTTTAATATATTTACTGGCAATTCAAGGCACTGAATATTTGAATTGCGTTGCTACAATAGATATAGAATTTTCTGCTGAAATTGAAAAGCATTTACTTAAGCTAACTACAGATGAAGAAAGAGCTGTTTTCTGCGATAGAAATTCTATAATTGCTGTTGTTGCTGGAAAAAATATATTTATTTGTGCAAAGGATGATGATTGTATGGAATGCTTTGAAAATAAAACGGGCTTGGAAGTTGATTATCTATAAGATAAGCTTAAGCTAGTGCTCAATAATTAAACTTCATAAAATAAATATTGTAATTTACAGGTGTATCGCTATCTGATACACCTGTTTTCTTTGGTTGACATATATTAGTAATCTATTCGACACAAATTCGACATAATTTCACATAGATTTCACATAAGAGGTACAAAGTTTTTACGTAAGTTTTGTATTATATTTTTTATAAGTGTGCTTTCACTTTTTCAAATTTTTAAATTTGAGGGAAAATTAAATATTAAAACGGAGAGGAAAAGATTATGGGATTAACTGAAGTTCTTAATCTTATTGGTGGACTTGCCTTATTTTTATTTGGTATGAACGCCATGGGCGATGGCTTGGAAAAGCTGGCTGGTGGTAAGCTGGAAAAATTACTTGAAAAAATGACTTCAAGTACATTTAAGGGCTTTTTAGTAGGTATGCTGGTTACAGCAGTTATCCAATCTTCATCAGCAACAACCGTAATGGTTGTAGGCTTTGTAAACTCTGGTATTATGAAGCTTTCACGAGCAATAGGCGTAATTATGGGTGCTAACGTTGGTACTACAATTACAGCGTGGGTATTAAGTCTAACTGGCATTGAAGGTAATAGTCCAATAATGACTATGCTAAAGCCAACAGGCTTTTCACCTATACTTGCAATAATTGGTATTGCACTTATTATGTTCTGTAAGACTCAGAAGAAAAAGGATATAGGTGGAATTTTAGTCGGCTTTGCTGTTCTTATGTTCGGTATGGATATGATGAGTGATGCAGTATCAGGCTTAAAAGATGTACCTGAATTTGGACAAATTCTTCTTATGTTCTCAAATCCATTCTTTGGTATTCTTGCTGGTGCTTTACTTACTGCTATTATTCAAAGCTCATCAGCTTCTGTTGGTATTTTACAGGCTTTGGCTAGTACCGGTAGCGTTACATTTGCAACAGCTATTCCAATCATTATGGGTCAGAACATTGGTACCTGTGCAACAGCACTTATCTCTTGTATAGGTGCTAAGAAAAATGCAAAGCGTGCAGCTTTTGTTCACCTATATTTTAATATTATAGGTACAGCAGTATTGCTTATATTATTCTACGGAATTAATGCGTTTGTAAATTTTGCGTTCCTAGATGACGCTGTTTCAGTTTCATCAATAGCAGTAGTTCATACAACATTTAATATTTGTGCAACTGCTATACTTTTACCATTTAATAAAATGCTTGAAAAGCTTGCTTGTATGACAATTAAAGATAAGGAAAGCGAAGACGATACACCATTTATAGACGAGCGTTTGCTGGCTACACCTTCTGTTGCTACATCACAGTGTGTAAATATGTCAAACACAATGGCAAAGCTTGCAGAGGTAACAATAACAGATGCTTGTACAATTCTGGCTGGCTATAACGAAGAGCTTGCTACAAAAATTCAAGAGGATGAAGACAGAATTGATGTTTATGAGGATGTTCTTGGTACATACCTTGTAAAGCTAAGCACAAAAACACTTTCACAGCGTGACAGTGCACAGGCTTCTAAAATGCTACATTCAATTGGTGACTTTGAGAGAATCAGTGACCACGCTGTAAGCATTATGAAGGCTGCAAAGGAAATGCACGAGAAGGGTATTTCCTTCTCAGCTAGTGCAGTAGAAGAGCTTGATGTACTTATCTGTGCTTTAATTGAGATTGTTGATAACACAATCAAGGCATATATAACAGAGGATCTAGAGCTTGCAAAGCAGATTGAACCACTTGAGCAGGTTATAGATAAGATTGTAGACGAGCTAAAGCTAAGACATATAAAGCGTTTGCGTGATGGTAAGTGTACAATAGAGCTTGGCTTTATATTCTCAGACCTGTTAACAGATATTGAAAGAGTATCTGACCATTGTTCAAACATTGCTGTTTGTATGATAGAAACAAATGAAGAAAGCTTTGAAACACACGAATATTTGAATGAGCTAAGACAAAGCGATGAAGGCACATTCAAAAAGGATTACAAGGCATATAAGAATAAATATATGCTACCTTAATCATTAAAAATAAATCCTCCACAGATTTCACCTGATTGACCCGACCCCAAAAAGTTAGACCAAAAATCTAACATTTTGGAGGTCGGGATTTTTAATGACAAAATACAGTTATGAATTCAAGAAAAAAGCAGTAATGGAATATATTAACGGAAAAAATGGATATAGAAGAATAT
>JAXJTP010000157.1:0-10208 GCA_036309525.1 Acutalibacteraceae bacterium
AACCAATCCCTACGGGATTGATTGTGGCAATCAATTTGCTTCGCAAATTGGTTGCATGACCCAAAAGCCTTTGAAAAGGCTTTACCCAAACTTCAAGTTTTGGTTTGTGCTAATCCGTAACTCCCCGATAAACCCAAATTTATCCCTCAATCTCGAACAGCATTTCTGCAATTAATGCATTAGATACCAAAAAGCCTGATTTTGTCAGGCTTATTTTTTTGTCTGTAACTGTTGTTAATTTATGCTTTTCGTATTTTTTAGCTACTTCAATACATTTTTCTGGAACAGGCTCACCAAAAAGCTTTTTGTATTCATTAAGCTCTAAGCCTTTTGCTAATCTTAGCTGTAGCATAATGTACTCCTCTGAGTTACAGCCGTTGCCATCGTGTATTATCTTATTATTGTAAAAATCCTCATTGCTTCTAGGATAATAAAAACGTTTTTTATCCATCATAGAGTGTGCCGACGCACCAATTCCAAGGTATTCGTCACAGCTCCAGTATTTTAAATTATGTCTGCTTTCATAGCCTTGCTTTGCAAAGTTAGATATTTCGTATTGATTATATCCCTTATCTGACAGATAATTTTGCATTGTAAGATAAAGCTCTGCCTGCATATCATCATCAGGCAGATTTAAGGTAGGAGCAAGCTTTTGGTAGGGGGTATTTTCTTCAACCTTTAATATATACGCAGAAATATGAGCAGGCTGTTGCTCAAGGCAGAAATCAATAGATTTAATAAGGCTTTCTTCAGTTTGCTCTGAAATTCCTACCATTAAATCAAGAGAAATGTTTTTTATACCAGCTTTTTTTATGTTATCAACAGCAGTTATAACATCATCGTTGCAATGCCTTCTGCCGAGTAGCTTTAATTCGTTTTCGTGTGCTGATTGCACGCCTAATGATATTCTGTTTACACCACATTCCGTAAGCCTTTTAAAATCTATTTCAAGTGCAGATTTAGGATTCATTTCAATGGTGATTTCAGGCGATATTATATTAAATTCAGTCTGTGCCTTTTCGATAATAGCTACAAGATTATCTGTGCCTATTACGCTAGGTGTACCACCACCTATATATATAGTATCAAATTGCTTGTTTTTATAAACATCAGAAAAATATTCAATTCTTTCAATTAAATGCTTAACGTATGTGTTTATTTCCTCTTTGCTGTCTGCCTTTGAGAAAAAGTCGCAATACAGGCACTTTCCTGAACAAAATGGTATATGTATATATATTCCTGCTAGTGAATTCATAAAATCATTCCTTGATATTTGATAGTATAGATTTATTTTATTTTATCTTAAAAACAAAGTCAATTACAAATTTTAAGATAAAAGGATAACCATTTTATAGTTATCCTTTTATGATTGTAGTATTTATTTGTACTATTTTTCTTTTAATAGGATAGAAAGACTTATTTTTTCTGTTCTTTTTGTTGTGTTAATGCAAGCTGTTGTTATAATTATTAAGAAGATGATAAATACAGCTAGAATATACCAGAAACTAATCTGCACTTGAATAGAAATAAAACTGCTTTCCATTAGGTTTTTAAGATACGGATTTACAAGTATGTCGCTTAAAATATAAGAAGAAATAGTTGCAAACATAAAGCTAATGATAAATATTGTTAAATATTCAAAATATATTATTGAAAATGTATGTGTAGGTTTATAGCCTAATGAACGATATAGAGCGACTTCTCTTGTTCTGTTTTTTATATAGCTAGAAACAAATACTGATGTACCAATTATAACAAATGAAATAAATACCAACAGGATTATCAATAAAATAATAAGTGTTGTATTTAGGAATTCTATGTCGATATTGAAAGCGTTGTTTGTGTATGCCGTATATTTTTTGGAGCATTCTTCTAATACTGTTTCTTTATACTTGTAATTGTCGACAAGTATACTATAATATGTGTCATCCATAGTATCATCAGGAATATTTTTATTATATTCAAAAAGCTGAGTGCTAGTTGTAAAGATGTTTTTTGTATTTAGAGTTGGGTCGGTTATAGAATATGTACCTACTACTGAAAGAGTGTAATTGTTGTTAAAGTTATCGATTAATGATATTTTTTTACCTACAAGTGTTTTGCAATCAATATCTGCCCTTGCTTGTGTAATAGGGTCAATAGAGTACTTTTTTTCAGGTAATACAACCTCATTTTTGTTGTTCTCTATTAACATTCTGCCATAAGTGATTACAGGTTCATAATTGTTATGAAAGTACGAAATTGTTGTAGTATTACCTATACTTCCATCTGTATTTATTACTTCCATTTCCTGAGGCATTTTTGTAATACTTATAATGTGCTCTAGTTTTTCTATATCACTGGTAGAGATTTTGCTGTTTTTAGATGAAACTACTATTATCTCTCTATTATATGGGTTATTATTGACTTTATATTCCATTTGGCTCCACATAGGAATAATAATAGAAACAGTAGTTAATATACATATAACGCATAATATTATGAACAAAGAAAAAATAATACACCTTATCTTACTTTTTGAAATAGATGCCTTTACAAGTGAAAAAAATCTTAGTACATTCATTTTTTCTTATCTCCTAATGTGCCATCCTTCATATAATATACCTTATCTGCATAATCAATTATTGAATTATTATGTGAAACAACAAATATACCTTTGCCTTGGCTAGAAAGCTCCTTAAATAGATTAAATATAATTTTTTCGTTTTCGGTGTCAAGGTTTCCTGTTGGTTCATCAGCAAGTATAAAGTCTGGATTATTGGCTAATGCTCTTGCAATGGCTACACGTTGTTGCTCTCCACCTGAAAGTTCGTTTGGGTAATGAGTAGCACGATCGCTTAGTCCAACCTGTTTAATAAGCTGTTTAGCTCTATTAGTAATTTCTACTTTACTTTTGAACTTTGGATTTATAAGCATTGGTAACATAACATTTTCGTAAGCCTTTAACTGTGGATTAAGGTGAAATGCCTGAAATACAAAGCCAATTGCTTTCATTCTGATATCTGATAGTTTGTTATTGTTTAAAGAAGAAACATCTTCAGAGTTTACAAATACACTTCCACTTGTAGGAGAGTCTAAAAGTCCTAGCATTTGTAAAAGTGTACTTTTACCTGAACCAGAATGCCCCATAACAACTATAAATTCTCCCTCTGTTATATCAAGATTTACATTGTTTAATGCTGTAACTTTATTATTATAAATTTTGGTAAGATTTTTTACACTAATAGATTTCATTTTTTGTCCTCCTTTTAAGCGTTCATTGCTTCTTGTGGTTGTATTATAGAAATAAGATTTACCATTATAAGCTGACATATTAAAGGTATAATTAATACAACAGTAAAGGCGATTAGGATAAATATTATAAAATTACCTAAAGGCATTACATATATTCTTTGTACTATATCTTGATGTGAATTAATTATATTTATAGTACCTACTAATACAGCTGAAATAAATCCACCTATCAATGTAGCTCTTACAGACAGAATTACACTTTCCATATACATACAGTAAAATATTTGATGTGTTTTGTATCCAAGAGCCTTCATAAGTCCTATTTCAGATTTTCTGTCTAAAATATTACTATGTATACTTATAAGTATGTTTATTATTGTAAGAAGTAGTATTGATATGGCTAAAAAGGTTCCTGCACCACTGAAAATTTCAGAAAATTTTTCAACAGATTCATTCATATATCCTACTCGTACACCTGCATTAAAATTTAATTTTGCAAGCTTCTCCTGTACAAATTGAACATTTTTGTATTCGTCAACTGTTACAACGTAGTCACGAGCATAAGGATCATTTATATAATCATCAATAGAGTAAGTGTTTTTATTGAGTTGAGCTTTTTCAAGTGCTTGGCTTTCAAGTTGCGTAGCTGTCTCAGGTGATATAAGTACAGAAGTAGCACCTGAAATAGAACGTTCATTTGAATAATAATAGACACCAACTACTGTTAGATTGTATGACATTTCAGCTATCTCAGCCCATTCACCTGTATATTTACCATTTTCGTCCTTGCTGTATAAATGTATAAGGTAGTTGTTTTTGATTGAGAGAGTTTTTCCTAATAGTTTACTTGTATCTATTGTATTATTTTCTTCGTCGACAATATAATGTGGAACAATACAACTCATAGAGGGTGATTCATCTAGCGATTTACCATCTATTATTTCACTGCTATAATTAGAATCTACCTCTTGCATAGAAAATCCAAATATGTAATTTTCGATATTTAAATCTTCTGTTGTGTTTGTTATTTTTTTATTGTTTTCATCAAATATTTCATTTATAGAAATTAATTGATAATTTGCGTAAGGCTGTTTTTTGCATGATACAATATGTTCAATACATAGAATTTCGTTTATGTTATTTTTGGTAACACCTCTTAATGATGAGATTGAGCTTGTTGGCATTATGTATATTTGTTTTAAAATATCTTTATCTTTATAAAAGTTTATTTTTGTATTTACAATATTAAGAAATCCTACAAGAACAATAATTGACACAACTGACAAAATCATCATAAATTGTATTGTGTTTTTCTTTTTGGAACCATTAAGATTAGCTTTTGCAATTAATAAATTACTGCTTATTTTCATTTGTGATTACCCCTCTTACCACTATTTCTATATTAATTATTATACCGTATTGCCTTATCATATGGTAAAGCAATACGGTAATAAAATTGAAAAAGTTTATGTTGTATATCTATAAGCTGTGAGTGTATTTGCTCTAAATCCAGTGTTATTATTATTAGACCATATATGTGTGCATTTGCCAGCTGGTACACCTACATAACGATAAGAGTATGGAGAAGGGTTGTTTTTTTGGACACAATACTCTCCAAAGCCAAAACTACTTTCAGAGCCTGTTGATCTTGCGTATGCATATCCTGTTGAAGTATCCTTATTATTAAAGATTGTAGGATATGATGATATTTGATCTACTTGAGTGCCACCAGGGACAGTGCCGATTGAAAAAGTAGTTGACTCTGAGGTGCCAACTGTAAAATTAGTTAATGTACCTATTTCTATATATGCAGCTAAACCAGATGCAATTGAGCCCACAGTAATAATGCTTGATACTGCTAATGAAACACATATTTTTTTAAAAGTATTTTTTTGAAAATTTCATAAAAATTTTTCCTTTCATAAATCTATTATATTATGCTAAGATTTGTTAATGAAAGTATATTTAAATTTGTAACATACCCTAATTAACTATATTTTGTTTTTGCAACAATATATTGTTGATTAATAAAAGATTCTTGAATAACCAATAATACGCACGAAAATAATTAAATAACAACTATAGATAATACTGTTATTATTCCTGTCTTTAAATATAATTGTTTTACCACTCTCCTTTTGTTAATATTGAGTATTTATATTACCATCCCTTTCTTTTTAAAATTATTATAGTGGAATAGTAAAAGTATATTTACTATTGTCTATAATCCATTAATAGTATAATAAAAATATGAGTAACCACCAAGCGTTTTTAATATTAATCTTGCTTGATAACTTGAATTATTAGTTATTATAATCAAATTATAATAGTATATTTAGAATTTGTCAATCATTTAATTAAAATATTTTATCAAATATAAGAATGGTATTTTATTTATAAATCAATATATTATCTAACTGATAAATAGGTGTATTGGATAACGAAATAGATGTAATATTTATAAACACATAACATTGTATATCATAATTAAATGGATATTTATGTGTTATGCAAATAGATGTATATTGATATGCAATACTAAATTTATCTGAATTTGTGTTTTAATTCATAATAAGGTTGACAATTAAAGGTGAACTAAGTAAAATATTTGTTGGACTTAAAACAAAAAATTAACATTAATAATATAAAACAATCGGAGGAATTACATTGTCAAATTTTAAGAATGAAATAGAAAAGCGTAGAACCTTTGCTATTATTTCACACCCTGACGCAGGTAAAACAACACTAACAGAAAAGCTATTGCTATATGGTGGAGCAATTAATACAGCAGGCTCTGTAAAGGGCAAGAAAACCTCAAAGCACGCTGTTTCTGACTGGATGGAAATAGAAAAGCAAAGAGGTATTTCTGTTACATCATCTGTTTTACAGTTTAAATATGATGGCTACTGCATAAATATTCTTGATACACCTGGACATCAGGATTTCTCTGAGGATACCTACCGTACACTTATGGCAGCTGACTCTGCTGTAATGGTTATAGATGGTTCAAAGGGTGTTGAGAATCAGACTAAAAAGCTGTTTAAGGTTTGCGTTATGCGTAATATCCCTATTATTACATTTATAAATAAAATGGATAGAGAAGCAATGAATACCTTTGATTTGCTTGAGGATATTGAGAATGTTCTGGGTATTCACACATACCCTGTAAACTGGCCAATCGGCTGTGGTAAGGAGTTTAAGGGTGTTTACGACAGACACACAAAGCAGATTCTTGCATTTACAGCTAACAATGGTCAAAAAGAGGTAGAGGAACAGGTTATAGATGTAAACGATGCAAATATTGCTGACTATATCGGAGATGACCACGCTGAGCAACTGCTGGAGGAAATAGAGCTTCTTGATGGTGCAGGCGATGACTTTGATATTGAGGCTGTTCGTAATGGTAAGCTTACACCAGTTTTCTTTGGTTCAGCACTTACAAACTTTGGTGTAGAGCCATTTCTTGAGAACTTCTTAAAGCTTACAACATCACCATTACCACGTAAGACAGTAGACGGAGAGGTAGACCCTCTTTCAGATAGCTTTTCAGCGTTTGTATTTAAAATACAGGCTAATATGAACAAGGCTCATAGAGATAGAATTGCATTTATGAGAATTTGTTCAGGTAAGTTTGAAAAGAATATGGAGGTTTTCCATGTTCAGGGCAATAAAAAAATGCGTCTTTCTCAGCCACAGCAGATAATGGCACAGGAGAGAGAGGTAGTAGATGAGGCCTATGCAGGAGATATTATAGGTGTATTTGACCCAGGTGTGTTCTCTATAGGTGATACAATATGTATGGCTAATAAGAAGTGCAAATTTCAGGGTATACCAACCTTTGCTCCAGAGCATTTTGCACTTGTTCGTCAAAAGGATACAATGAAGCGTAAGCAGTTTATAAAGGGTACAGACCAGATTGCACAGGAGGGTGCTATTCAGATCTTCCGAGAGCTTGGTGCAGGTATGGAAGAGGTAATAGTTGGCGTTGTAGGTACTCTTCAATTCGAGGTTCTTGAATACAGACTTAAGAATGAATACAATGTAGATATTATAATGAATACATTGCCATACCAGTATATTCGTTGGATAGCAAACGAGGATATAGACCCTAAAAAGCTTGATTTAGCGTCAGATACAAAGAGAATACAAGACCTTAAGGATAATAACCTGTTGCTGTTTACGAGTGAATGGAGTATAAACTGGGCTTTAGAGCATAACAAGGGATTAATCCTACAGGAATTCAGTGAAAACTAATAATCAATAATATACAGAATAAATTTAAACATCAGTAGAAATGCTATGTGATAAAATCGGTAAGGAATAATGCTTCTTTGCCGATTTTTTTACTTGTTTGTATAATATTAAAAATAAGGAATAAACTATATGTAAAAAATTACATTTTGTAACCATTGTTGTAATAAAAAAGAAGCTCTTTTTAAGAAGTGGCTAAAATTTTAATGGAGTGTTATTTGTAAACTTTTTATTAAGATAAATATACTAAAGGTAGGAATTAAGAGGGATACTTTTGATAAACAAGTATAAATATAAAGTGTATAATATTTTAATATAAAAAATTCTCTAAAATCAAGCAAAAAGGGATTGTGTATCGTCTGTGTGAAAATTAATAAATAATTGTGAAAAAAAGAACCTTTTTTGTGCCTGATGAAATATTTTGAAAAAAACCTTGCAATTTATTCATATGTATGTTAAACTGTAACCGAATTGTTACCATTGTAATGATTTAATTATGTCTTTACATATCCGTTGGTAACAAAATTTTAAATTAGTTTATATTTTGGAACAAAGGATGTTTTTCTAATTTCAAGGAGGTTTATTCCAATGCAGAAGCAAAGTAAAGGAAAGATAGTTCTGTCTTTACTGCTATCAATCATTATGATTTTTTCAGTAGTAACAGTTGGAACAGTGTCTATGTCTGCTGAGACAAGCACAGGTATAGGCTTATGTGCATATGCTCTTAACGCTTATAATGAGGGTTGGCCATATGTATGGGGTGGTTGCTCTTATGGTGCAGTTGACTGCTCTGGTCTTATCCACAGCTATAATGGCGTAGGTGGTGTTCGTACAGATATGCTTTCCAGCTCACAGTCAGCAGGTCTTGAGTGGGGCTATGTATCAAATGGTGTTCCTAATGTTCACGGTCTTGGCTTACACAAGCCTGGTCACGTTGGTGTTTATGTAGGTAGCGACCAAGTAATTGATGCTCGTGGTACAAACTGGGGTATCATATATGCTTCACTAAATTCAGTAAACTGGGTTGAGTGGTATAAGATTGTTGGTGTAAGCTACCCTGAAAATGGTTGGGTTAAGTTTGATGGCGAGTCTTTCTATTATGAGGATGGCGAGTATATCGAAAGCACAACAAGAACAATTGATAATGTAGAATACACATTCGACTCACTTGGTCGTTCAGATAAAGAGCCACCAAAGAGTGCTTATGAGGTTACAGACTATTCTACAACATCATCAAGTCCTTCAAGCTCTTCAACAAAATATCTGAAGATTGGTTCTCAGGGTGAGAAGGTTAAAGAGGTTCAGCAAATGCTAAAGGACCTAGGCTATTTCGATGATGAAATAACAGGCTACTATGGCACATACACTGCTGCTTGTGTTAAGGAATTCCAGGCTGACGCTAAAATCGAGGTTGATGGTATAGTTGGTCCTGAGTTTATGAGCACAATCAAAAGTGACAAGGCTCCATCTAAGAATGGAGCAGGTACATCAGCTGATTCATCAGAGGAGAAGGATGAGGCAGAGGCTCCAACAGAGGCTCCTACAGAAGAAGCAACAGAAGCTCCTACAGAGGAAGCAACAGAGGAAGCAACAGAGGCTCCTACAGAGGAAGTAACTGAGGCTCCTACAGAGGAAGCAACAGAAGAGGTTACTGAAGAGTCAACAGAAGAGGCTACAGAGGAAGTAACAGAGGAAGCAACAGAAGAGTCAACAGAAGAGGCTACAGAGGAAGCAACAGAGGCTCCTACAGAGGCTCCTACATTGCCACCAACTCCACTTGAGGATGGAATTATATACTACGGTGAAAATGATGTAACTGATTGTTCAGAAATCGCAGATATGCAGTCAAGACTAACAGCACTTGGCTACTATACAGCAGATATTACAGGTGTATTTGATGATAATACATTAACAGCTTTACAGAGCTACTTTACAGCTTCTGAGCTTAAGGCAGAAAGCTTTATTACAAAAGAGCAGTATGATGTACTTATGTCAGATTCAGCTGTATATAACCCTGCAAATGCAACATACACACAGCAGGAAATTGACAACGTACAGCAAATGCTTGTAAAGCTTGGCTATCTGGCTAAGGCAACAGGTGTTTATGACGAAGCAACAGTTTCAGCTGTAAAAACAGCTCAGGCTAACTTTGATATGAAGGTAACAGGTGAGCTTACAGATGAGTTTGTAGAGTCTTTAAAGCTAGCAGTAGCTAGAAAGGATTCACAGGTTACAACAGTAACTACTCCACTAAGCACAACAGGTAATGCTACAACAGCAACATCTAGTGTTTCTGTTAATGCTTCTGCAAAGGCTCCTGTAACAGGTTACTTTAACAGCACAGTAACAGCTGATTCAACAGACGATACAGTATTCGTTATGGTATCAGGAATGATGCTTACACTTGCACTAGGCACAGTTATTGTATATCTAAAGAATAGAGCTGTAAGCAAGAAAAGCAAGTAATTTAATCACTAAAAAATAATTAACCACCACATACCTTGTTATTAAACAATAAGGTATGTGGTGGTTTTTTATGAAGATTTAAAGATGATAATTTTGGGTTTGTAGGGCTAACGCACAAACGTTGATAGAGAAAAACGTGAAGTTTAGGTCCAGCCTTTTCAAAGGCTGGTGGGTGGTGTAACCAATTCCGAAGGAATTGATTGCGTGGGTGAAACCCCTTACAGGTTTACACAATCAATTTTTTCAAAATTGGTTGT
>JAXJTP010000158.1:0-47117 GCA_036309525.1 Acutalibacteraceae bacterium
AATACAACCAATCCCTACGGGATTGATTGTGGCAATCAATTTGCTTCGCAAATTGGTTGCACGACCCGATAAACTTTTGAAAAAGTTTAATCAAAACTTTTAAGCTGTCTTTCCTCTGGTGTGAGCGTTAGCTCACACCGACAAACCCAAATTTACCATAGAAAGCGAGGTTTCTATATGAATTTTTCAAATGCAGAATTTACTTATGCAGCAGGTAAGGCAAGCCAGCTGAAAAAGAGTGATTTACCCGAGATAGTTTTTTCAGGTAGGTCAAATGTTGGTAAGTCATCGCTTATCAATAAAATAGTAAATCGAAAAGCATTAGCAAGAGTTAGTGGTCAGCCAGGAAAAACTGCTACAATAAATTTCTTTAAGATTGGCAATTTCTTCAACCTTGTAGACCTGCCAGGCTATGGCTACGCAAAGGTTTCTCACGCAGAAAAGGTGCGTTGGGCAGAGCTTGTAGAGGGCTACTTTGCACAGGATAGAGAATTTGCACTTGTTGTTCAAATTATAGATATGCGTCATAAGCCTACAAAGGATGATCTGTCTATGGTTGATTTTCTTGTTCAAACAAATATGCCTTTTATTGTTGTGCTTACTAAGAAGGATAAGCTTAACAAAACCCAGCAGGCTCAACAGCTTGAGCTTATTAACTCAATTCTTGCTGAATATGCAGATGGTATTAAAACCTTCCCATTCTCAGCAACAAAGGGCGACGGTACAGAGGAAATCAGAGAGTTTATCACAAATTGCGTAGAGGAATACACTGCAAATAATGCAACAACAGAATAATTAATAGCTATTTTATCAATTTTAAAGGGAATATGAACAATAATGAAAATTATTAATCTAATGTTTATCAGTGGTTAATATTTTATACAAATTTGTTGTGTATTATATAACCATAGCAAGAAACAACGTTGAGTTGTTTAAATCTTTTATCTCCCTTTAATATATAATAACTTTAAAGACAAAAAAGAGAAAGCTCGTGTTATGCGAAGCTTTTTCTTTTTTGTCTTTTTTACTAAAAAATATTACAAAGTCGAAAATGCTTCTAACAAATCAAGCATTTGTTAAAATTCATAAAACCAACTAGCTTTGTCAGAAAAAAGTAATTGCTATTTACAGCTTATGTAGTTTATTTGTTTAGAAAAAATAATATATGCTATAATATTTTTATCATTATGAATAAAGAATATAATTTGAAAAGATTTATTAGATTTTTTATTTTACTTGAAATAGCGTTTCACAAGTGGTAAAATTATGTAGAATAAGATGTCTGCAATCTGTTCATATATTATGCAGATTTTGCATATCTTATTATAAATTTTATGTATGGAGGTAATGAAATGCAGGATATGTTGTCTAAAATTGTAGATATGGACGAAAAGGTTCGTCTACAAAATAAACAGGCTGAACAGCGTAAGGCTGATTCACTGAAAATGATTAGTCAAAAGAAAGACGACATTTATAATGATTACATTAGCCGTGCAAGAGAGAGAATAAAAAAGAATGCCAAGGCTGAAAAAGAATCTGCCGACAAAAAATGGCAACAGCTTGAGGCTAAGCAAAAGCAATCATTAGCTATGCTGGACGAGTCATTTAAGAAAAATGGCGATATGTGGGTTAATGCTATTGTGGAAAATGTGCTTAATTCATAATTTTTATTTATCTCACAAAAGGAGGGATAAGCGTGGCATTATCCTATGCATCTAATGCCATTTTTTCAAAAGCCAGAGCTATGTATGGTAAGCGACTGAAGCAGAGTGATTACGAAAAGCTTTTAGCCTGCGATAATGTGCCAGAGATTTTATCTTGCTTAAAAACTATTCCAAGGTATGCTCCAGTGGTAAGTAATCTTAACGAAAGAGATATACACCGTGGCCAGCTCGAAGCAGCATTGCGTCAAAAGCTTTTTCAGGATTACGAGGCTCTATGCAGATATGAGATAACTGTAGGTGAAGACTTTTCTGACTATACAATAATGAGAGCAGAAATGGAACAGATTATGCGTTATCTTACAATGCTAGAGGCAGGTACACCACACCAGTTTTATATGACGCTTCCAAAATATTTCAATAGAGTTTCGTCAATAAAGCTTTCATTGCTGTCAAACGCAGGGAATTATGATGAATTTCTAGTCGCTTTAGGAAAATCGGTTTACGCAAAATTACTTGCACCGTTAAAGCCTAAAAAGGGCGAAAACATAAATCTTTCTGCCATTGAAAACACATTGTTTAACCATATGTTTAAGCAGGTTTATGCTATAATCGAAAAAACAAGTGGTGCAGAAAAGAAGGATTTAAAAAAGATGTTCGATATTAATATCGACCTAAGAAATTTCACACGAATTTCTCGTCTGAAAAGGTACTATCATATGGAGCCTGATGAGATAAAAAAACAGCTTCTACCATTTGGCTCACTAAAAGAAAGACAGCTTGACGCACTATGCAATGCACTAGATGAAAAAGAGCTACTTTCTGTTATGAATCAGACCACTGCTGGTAGAATACTTTCTAAGCTTGAGTATAGCTCAGATTTTGAAATACCACGCAGAGCGTTGTATGAAGAAAGCTACAAGAGAATGTATTTCTCTGTAAATCCATCGGTTGTGCTTATAGCGTATTTTTCGCTTGCAGAAACCGAAACAGATAACATTATTCATATTATCGAGGGAGTTCGTTACAAAGTACCAGACGAAACGGTTAAAAGTCTCTTGATATATAAATAATTTAATAAATTAATTGAAGGGAGGAAATGATATGTCCGTTTCTCCTATGAAAGTGATTGATATAATCGGTTTAAAGGATGATTTAGATGAGGTTATTCAGGTTTTAGGTGATTCTCAGGCGTTTCAGCCTGAAAAGGTATCAAGCTTTTATGCTGATACAGGTGCCTTTGTAAATTATACTGAACCAAACCCATATTCAGAATTGCTTGCAGATTTTGATAATTCACTTTCTATCGCACGGGTTGAGCCTGAATTTGAAGATGTTTCAGATTTCGATCCTTCAGAGGATAATTTGTTTGGCTATTGCAGAGCCTTTATTGAAGAGCTTAGCAAATATTCAGACAAGGTTTCTGAAATTAAAAATTCAATAGATATGTGCGAAAAGAGTATAGAACAGACATCGCATTTTTTGGGTGTTGAGCTTGATATGGAGCGTGTAAGAGCGTGTGAATATATTAAGCCTAGATTTGGTAGAATGCCAAAAGAAAGCATAGATAAGCTTGAAAATTATAAAAATAATCCTTATGTAATGTTTTTTACAGCATCAGTAGAAAAGGATTATTGCTGGGGTGTGTATGTAGCCCTTGTGGATAATTCAGATGAGGTAGACCGTATTTTCTCTGGTTTGTATTTTGAAGAATACGATACTACTGATATTGATGGTACACCAAAGGAGCACATAAAAAAGAAAAACGAAGAGAAGCTTAAGCTTGAAAAACAGCTTGAGGTTGTATCTAAAGAGCTTGCAGACTTTGTTAACGATAACTTTAAAGAGGCTATGTGCTATTACACAAAGCTTATGCAGAAAAACGCCTATCAGTCAATCAAAGGCTATGTGATGTATTACAGAGGTAATAGAGATAGCTTTGTTCTTTGTGGCTGGGTTCCTGCTGAGAATATAAAGGATATCGAAAAGAAGCTTAATAAAGTTAAAAGTGTAGAGTGGCATATTGATGATGCTTCTAACCGTATCGAAAAATCGCCACCTGTAAAGATAAAGAGTAGCTGGTTCTCAAAGCCATATAAATTCTATGTAGATATGTATGGTGTTCCATCGTATAACGAAATCGACCCTACAACCTTTGTTGCTATAACCTATACAATTTTATTTGGTATTATGTTTGGTGACTTTGGTCACGGAATTGTGCTTATAATTGCTGGCTTAATTATGGATAAGCTAAAGAATATGCCAGTAGGTAAGGTTCTTGTACCTTGTGGTGTTTCAGCATCTCTGTTTGGAATATTGTTTGGCTCGTTATTTGGTTTTGAAGAGGCCTTCGACGGCTTCTACAAGGCTGTATTCGGTCTTGAAGGAAAGCCAATTCACGTAATGGGTCACAACATTATTGATGTTATTATCGGATCAGTAGCAGTAGGTGTATTGCTTGTAATTGTTTCTATGTGTATGAATATATACACATCTATCAAACAAAAGGATATGGGCAAGGCATTATTTGGCTCAAGTGGTGTAGCAGGACTTGTACTGTACGGCACAGCCATCGCAGGTGTTGTATTATTGCTTGTATTAAAGGTGAATATATTCAATATTGTAACAATACCACTTCTTATTGTTCTTCCACTAATATTGATATTTATGGCTGAGCCTTTAGGAAGATTGGTAGAAGGCAAAAAGGACTGGAAGCCTGAAAAATGGGGAGAGTATTGCATTCAAAACGGATTTGAAATGTTCGAGGTAATACTTTCTTATCTTTCAAATACAATGTCATTCCTAAGAGTAGGTGCCTTTGTAATGGTACACGCAGGCTTAATGATGGTTGTATTCATTCTTATCGAGCTTGTAGGTGGTGTAACTAGCATAGGTGGTATAGCTATACTTGTACTTGGTAACCTGTTTGTTATTGCACTTGAGGCACTTCTTGTTTCAATTCAGACTCTTCGTCTTGAATTCTACGAGATGTTCAGCCGTTTTTATAGTGGCTCTGGTAGAGAATTTACACCTGTGCTTCTCGAAAAAAAGAAGGATAAAGAATAATTTTATTTAGTTTGAGTTTTTAAATAAATTATATTTAATCAGATTCGGAGGATTTACATTATGGAATTTTTACTACTTTTATTACCAATTATATTTATTATTGCATCAGCCCTAGTAACTAAAAGCGCAGTTAGCCGTGGTGCTAAAAGAAAGAAGTCAGTAGCTCTACAGATTCTTTCATTCGCAGCTGTTCTTATTTGCTGTACAGTATTCCCAATGGTAGCAGGTGCAGCTGAAACAGCCGAGGCTGCAACAGCTGTTGCAACTCAGACAAATGGTCTTGGCTTGCTTGCCTGTGCATTGTCAACAGGTGTAGCCTGTGTTGGTGCTGGTATTGCCGTAGCAGGTGCAGCTCCTGCAGCTATCGGTGCAACATCAGAAGACCCTAAGGCATTTGGTAAGGCTCTTATCTTCGTTGTACTTGGTGAGGGTGTTGCTATCTATGGTATGCTTATCTCAATTCTTATCTACACAAAGTGTTAATTTATTAACATATAAAAAGACGGTGAGATTATGCGTTTTTACTTAATAAGTGACAATGTAGACACACAGCTTGGTATGCGTCTTGCAGGAATTGAGGGTGTAGTAGTACACGAGGAGCCTGAGGTACGCAAAGCACTTGAAGAGGCTATGAACACAGAGGATATAGCAGTAGTGCTTATGACAGAGCGTCTTGTGTCACTTTGTCCAGAGCTTATAAATGAATTAAAGCTAAACCGATCTCGTCCATTGATAGTAGAAATCCCAGACAGACACGGTAACGGTCGTACAAAGGATTCTATTACACGCTATGTACAGGATGCCATCGGTATCAAATTATAAATTTTGCGAGAGGAGTTACCATTATGGCTAACGACAAACCTGCACAAACAAGCAAAAGTTATATAGATAACGAAAGCAAGTTTCTATCTGCAATAGAAAAATATGCACAACAGCAAAGAGAAGCTATGACAAGCGAAACAGAGCTTTTCGAAAAGCAGGCTTTGCAAAAAGCAGAGGAAGAGGGCTTAACAGACGCTTACAACCTTATTCACAAGGAACAGGACGCAATGAAATCTGCAATTGCTTCTGATTTAGCAAAAAAAGAGGCAGATGGAAATCTTGAGATATTTAAAAAGCGTCAGCAGATAACAAAAGAGGTTTTTGAAAAGGCTAAAATTAAGCTACAGGAATATACAAAAACATCGGCATATCAGAATAAGCTGATTTCTTGTGCTGAAAAGTGTGCTGATTTCTTTAATGACTCAGCAGTTGAAATTTGCCTAAATAAGCAGGATATGAAATATGCTGATAAAATATCAAAGGCTTTTAAAGGCGAAGTAACAGTAAAAGAGGTAGCCGATATTTTAATAGGTGGATTAAGAGTTTACTGTCCAAGTCAGCAAATAGCAGTAGACGAAACACTAGACACTAAGCTAGAAGGGCAAAGAGAGTGGTTTTATGCCAATGCCTCTTTGCAAATTAAATAATACAATCTCCACAGAGAGGAAATGATTTTAAATGGAAAATCAGAATGTAGTATACGGTATCAACGGCCCTGTTGTTACAGTATTAAAAACAAAATCCTTTTCTATGATGGAAATGGTATATGTTGGTGAACAAAAGCTTGTAGGTGAGGTTATCACTATTACAGACGAGCTTACTACAATTCAGGTTTACGAAGAAACCACAGGGCTAAAGCCAGGCGATCCGGTAATCGGTACTGGTGCACCTATGAATGTTTTGCTTGGCCCAGGTATTATTACAAATATTTTCGACGGAATAGAGCGTCCACTGGGTGCAATTGCAGAGCAAAGTGGTGCATTCCTTTCAAGAGGTGTTTCAGTACCTTCTCTTGATATGGAAAAGCAGTGGAATGTAACCCTAAAGGTTAAGGCTGGCGACTATCTTACATCAGGTCAGATTTATGCCACATTGCCAGAAACACCTGTTATCGAGCATAGATTGCTTGTGCCACCAAGTGTAAACGGTAAGGTAAAGAGTGTTGCTAAAAATGGTATGTATAAGCTAATGGATACTATAGTAACACTAGAGCTTGATGACGGTAAGGAATATAACCTTACACTTTGTCAGAAATGGCCTATAAGAACACCTCGTCCAGTAAAAGAACGCTTGTCACCAACAATTCCACTTATCACAGGTCAAAGAGTAATAGATACACTATTCCCAGTTTCAAAGGGTGGTACAGCTGCTGTACCAGGTGGCTTTGGTACAGGTAAAACTATGACACAGCACCAGATAGCAAAATGGTGCGACGCCGACATTATTGTGTACGTTGGCTGTGGTGAGCGTGGTAATGAGATGAGTCAGGTTCTTGAGGAGTTTTCAGCACTTATAGACCCTAAGAACAATCGCCCAATGACAGACCGTACAGTGCTTATAGCTAATACATCAAATATGCCTGTTGCAGCCCGTGAGGCTTCTATATATACAGGTGTTACATTGGCAGAGTATTACAGAGATATGGGCTATGATGTAGCAATTATGGCAGACTCAACCTCTCGTTGGGCAGAGGCTTTAAGAGAGATTTCTGGTAGACTGGAAGAAATGCCAGCCGAAGAGGGTTATCCAGCATATCTACCTTCTCGCCTTGCAGAATTCTATGAGCGTGCAGGCAGAGTTACACCTCTTTGTAATGGCGAAGGCTCAGTTACAATCATCGGTGCAGTATCTCCACAGGGTGGCGACTTCTCAGAGCCTGTTACACAGAATACAAAAAGATTTATTCGTTGCTTCTGGGCATTAGATAAGTCACTTGCATATGCAAGACACTATCCAGCAATTAACTGGATTGGTAGCTATAGTGAGTATTTTACAGATTTGGATAAGTGGTTTGAGGATAATTATGGCACAGAATTTATTAAATGCCGTAACAGCATAAATGCGTTGCTTCAAGAAGAAAGTGCACTTATGGAAATTGTTAAGCTTATCGGTGCAGATGTACTACCAGATGACCAGAAGCTAGTTATTGAAATTGCAAAGGTAATAAGAGTAGGCTATCTTCAGCAAAATGCTTTCCATTCCGATGATACATATGTTACCATCGAGAAACAGCTGTTAATGATGAAAACTATTCTTTATCTTTACGAAAAAACAAAGCTACTTGTTACAGCTAATATTCCAATTAACAGAGTGCTTGAGCAGGGCTTGTTTGATAAGCTTCTAAAAATGAAATACGATATTCCAAATAAGAAGCTTGAAATGTTTGATGATTATATAAAAGAAATAGACGAAAAGCTTGCACAGATTACAGCTGTGCAGATATAAATTCATTGAAAGAAGGTAAGCACCAATGATTATAGATTATGTGGGCGTTAAAGAAATAAACGGTTCACTTATAGTTATCGACGGAGTAAAAGACGCTTTTTTCGATGAAGTTGTCGATATTCGTTTAGACGATGGCTCTATTCGTAAGGGTAGAATAGTAACTATGGAGGGTGAGCGTATAGTTGTTCAGGTTTTTCAGGGCTCTCGTGGAATTTCTCTGACAAACACAAGAACAAGATTAACAGGCCACCCAATGGAGGTATCGCTATCTCCAGAAATATTAGGTCGTGTATTTAATGGTGCAGGTGAGCCTATCGACGGACTAGGTGATGTTTTCCCAGAAAAGAAATACGACATCAATGGTTCACCTATAAACCCTGTATCACGTGTTTATCCACAAAACTATATCAATACAGGTATATCAACCATTGACACACTTATGACACTTATTCGTGGACAGAAGCTACCAATTTTCTCTGGTTCAGGTATGAGCCACAACGAGCTTGCTGTACAGATTGTAAGACAGGCAAAAATTGCAGATGAAGCAGGACAGGGCTTTGCTATTGTATTTGCTGCTATGGGTGTAAAGAACGATGTAGCTGATTACTTTAAGAAAAGCTTTGAGGAGTCTGGTGTACTTCAAAGAGTTGTAATGTATCTGAACCTTGCTAATGACCCTATTATCGAGCGTATTCTTACACCAAGATGTGCTCTTGCCACAGCTGAATATCTTGCATTCGAGCAGAATAAGCACGTGCTTGTTATTATGACAGATATGACCTCATACGCAGAGGCACTTCGTGAATTCAGTACATCAAAGGGCGAAATCCCAGGCAGAAAGGGCTTCCCGGGCTATCTATACTCAGATTTCGCATCACTTTATGAGCGTGCTGGTATGATTCAGGGTAAAACTGGCTCTGTTACACAGATTCCTATTTTAACAATGCCTAACGATGATATTACTCACCCTATTCCTGACCTTACAGGATATATTACAGAGGGTCAGATAGTTCTTGACAGAAGCTTGCAAGGACAGGGTATCTATCCACCAGTATCTGTTCTTCCTTCACTTTCAAGATTGATGAAGGATGGTATAGGTAAGGGGTTCACAAGAGAAGACCACCAGCCACTTGCAAACCAGCTGTTTGCTTCATACGCACGAGTAATGGACGCTCGTTCACTTTCATCAGTTATCGGTGAAGAGGAGCTTTCTGCTGTTGATAAAAAATATATGAAGTTCGGCAAGCTATTTGAGGAGCAGTTTGTAAATCAGGGTAGCAACGCAAACAGAACTATCGAGCAAAGCCTTGATTTAGGCTGGAGATTACTTTCACATCTGCCTAAAAACGAGCTAGACAGAGTAGATGACGCTGTTTTAAATGCTCACTATATAGAAAATATCGAGGAGTACGAGGCTACACACTCCGATAAGGTGTAACCATATACTTATTTTCAAAGGGTAGGTGAGAGAAAATGGCAAATAATGCAGTTGCAACAAAGGGTAACCTAATTAATACTAAAAAGTCATTGGCTCTTGCTAAGGTTGGCTATGACCTTATGGATAAAAAGCGTAATATTCTTATAAGAGAAATGATGACGCTTATTGACAAGGCTAATGAAATTCAGGGCAAGATTGATGACGCTTACAGTCAGGCATATCTAAGCCTGCAAAGAGCTAATATTACACTAGGCTTTAACAGTGCCAGAGCAAACTCTATACCTGTTGAAGACTCACTACAGTTAACATACAGAAGTGTAATGGGCGTAGAAATCCCGATAGTAACCATCAACTGTGACGATACAAAAATTTCACTTGATTACGGAATGTACGCTACAAACAGCGAGCTTGATGATGCACGCTTTAAATTTGTGCAGGTAAAAAAGCTTACTGCCGAGCTTGCAGAAATAGAAAACAGCGTTTACAGACTTGCTGTTGCTATAAAAACAACACAAAGACGTGCAAACGCCTTGAAAAATATTATGATTCCTAGATTTGAAGCTAATGTTAAATTTATAACTGACGCTCTTGACGAAATGGACAGAGAGGAATTCTCAAGAATGAAGGTTATAAAAGCTCAAAAGCAAAACAAGGAGCTACTAAAAAAACGAATAGAAGCAATGTCATAATAGTTTACAACACCCCACACAAAAATCAAGTGTGGGGTGTTATACTTAAAGAGTATATAAATTTGTAAAAGACATAAGGAGATAGGTATGTTGTTTAGTGATATTAATTTACCAGAAAAATTAAGTCAGTATTTAGAAGAAATATATGGCGATCTTAGCTTAAGAGATGCGTTTTATAGCTGTGATATTGACATTTATAGCCCCGAGTCACTGTTAGAGCTTATTTCTGATAAAAGTCTTTGGTTAGAGCCTGGTGAACCTAATTATGAGATTAAGCCTTTTGCTGGCTCTGCCGATGGTGGCTTTTGGGTTGTTCTTAATGATGAATATATTGGCTATATAGGCTCCGAAGGGGAGTGTGGTATAGTAGCAAGAAATGTTGATGAATTTATGAATATAATAGCAGTTTGTAAATTCTTGGATTTAAGAGTATCGAGTTTGAAAAATGAAGAAAGCTTTATAGAATCAATAGATGAAGCAAATGAAGAATTCGAGTATCAAGAGGTATTTGATAGATTTATTGAGAAGCATAAATTTGAAAAGGATATTAGTAAAGCTTATAAACTACTAAAGCTAGGATTAACAGTAAAGCCGTTTTTTGAAATAAAAGCAACAGATGATGAATATTGTGATTCCTACTCCTTGCTTGGTGCAGATGATGGACAGCAAGCATTAGAAAAATTTATTGCAGATTATTTATAGGTGTATAAGGATTTATCATTAAAAGAAAAGAGCTGAAGTATTATGAAGATTATTATAAATCGAGAAAGTGTATGTATGGGAGATGATTGCTTGAATCACCAAAAAACATATGTATTCAAAGATATGGTTGGGATGAAGAAATAAAATATTGTGATTTTTTGATGTAACTATAAGTAGGATTTGAACTTGTATTATTTTATGGAGAAATTTTATGTTAACTACAACAGAGGCTCAAAACGAGTTAAAAACAGCTGTACAGCTTAACTCAGGAAAATGGGAACAGCACAGTATATCAGTTGCTGAAAATGCCAGATTAATAGCAGAAAAGATAGATTATTTAGATAGCGATAAAGCATATACTATGGGTTTACTGCACGACATAGGACGTAGAGCAGGCGTAACGGGAATTAAGCATATTTTTGACGGATATGATTATATGATGAGTCTGGGAGAAACAGAAATAGCAAGAATTTGCTTAACTCACTCATTTCCTTTAAAGAATATCAATACCTTTTCAGGTAAATATGATTGTTCTGATGAACAGCTTGTTTTTTTACAGGAATTTCTGAACAGCGTAGAATATAATGATTATGATATTTTAATACAGCTGTGTGATGCCATTTCTTTGCCTGATGGTGCGTGTATTGTGGAAAAACGCTTTGTAGATGTTGCAATAAGAAATGGATTAACAGAGCATACAATAGACAAATGGAAAGCCTTTATAAAAGCAAAAAAGCATTTTGATAAGCTATGTGGTTGCAATATATATTCTCTGCTTCCAAATGTATTAGAAAATTCAACAATAGATTTAATTTAATGATATATAACAGGATATAAACAATATGACACTACTAGAACATTTACAAAACTACAGCAATAAAAAAGTAACCCCCCTACATATGCCAGGGCATAAAAGAAATACAGGACTTGCAGAATATCTTGATGTATTTGGTGCAGAGTATGATTTTACAGAAATTCACTCGATGGACGATCTACACGACCCACAAGGGATTATAAAGGCTTGTCAGCAAAATGCACAGACACTATGGTGTAGCAGACACAGCCATTTTCTTGTGAATGGCAGTACAGGTGGAATTTTAGCAGGTATAAGAGCCTGTACAAAAGCGAATGATAAAGTACTTGTAGCAAGAAATTGCCATAAATCAGTATATAATGCTATTGAGCTATGTAACCTGATTCCAAAATATATTTTACCAGATATGCTTGAAAAGCTACCTGCATATTCATCTGTAAAGCCAGAGGCTATTTACAGTGCTTTAAAAGAAAGCTTTGACAACGGAGAAAAAATATCACTTGTTATATTAACCAGCCCAACCTACGAGGGTGTAATAAGTGACATTAAAAGCATTACAAAAATTGCTCATAGCTTTGCTTTGCCTGTATTGGTAGACGAAGCACATGGAAGCCACCTTGATATTTCACAGCCTTTTACAAATGGTGCTGTAAAGGCTGGAGCAGATATTGTAGTGCAAAGTCTTCATAAAACACTACCAAGCCTTACTCAAACAGGTATAATTCATTTAAACTCAAACATAATTAAGCCCGAACAGCTACAACGACAGCTTTCAATTTTTCAGACAAGCAGTCCATCTTATTTGCTTATGTCGTCAATAGATAGCTGTATCAGATTTATACAGGAAAACAAATCGCTTTTTAATAGCTGGCACGAAAACCTAATTTACTTTCAAAGCAAGGTGTCAGCTTTAAAAAATCTTTCAATCCTATCATATACTATGCCAGATAACTACTATGCATTCGATAAAAGCAAAATAGTTATTTCAACTGCTGGCACAGCTATTAATGGAAGCCAGCTTATGGATATTTTACGCACAAAATATAATATAGAGCTTGAGATGTGCAGTGCAGATTACGTTATTGCAATGACCTCAATAGCAGACAGCAAAGAGAATTTAGAAATACTTGCAAATGCTCTTATCGAAATAGATAAAAGTATCTGCAAGGCTGAAAGAGATACATATTTTACAGCAATATCAAGGCTACCACAAACCTCAAAAACTATTCTCGAAGCACTCTGTTCCAAAGCAGAGGAGATAGAAATATCGCTTTCTACAGGAAAGGTTTCAGCTGAATATGTGTGGGTATATCCACCAGGAATTCCAATAATAGCACCAGGTGAAAAAATAACAGAGGATACGATAAAGGTAATTCAAGCTGCAACGAGCTGTAATCTTAATCTGCAAAAAAGCTCATCTGATAATAAAATTTCAGTTATAGCACAATAACTAGCTTTGATCGGAGCAATCAATTTACTTTGTAAAATAGTTGATAACATTTTTTCTTTGTGTTATCTTTATATATAGAATAATTAAACGGAGAATACTCATATGGAGATAATAAAAACAGATGTTGCGATAATAGGTGGTGGAGCCTCGGGCTTAATGTGTGCAGTAGCAATAGCTAAGGCAAACACAGCCTGTAGGGTAGCAGTTATTGAGCATCATCAACGCACAGGCAAAAAGCTTATGGCAACAGGTAATGGCAGATGTAATCTTACAAATACTAATATTTTTGATAATGCCTATTATGGCTCTGCAAAGCCCTATGCTATTAAGCTGTTCAAAAAATATACCAGTGATTATATAACAGAGTATTTCGATGAAATAGGTCTGATTACAAGAGCAGATTCAGAAGGAAGAGTTTACCCAGTAAGCAACAATGTAGCATCAGTGCTTGATTCTATACGAAATTACATTCTTGCTCGTAATATAAAAGAAATCTGCGATACAACCATTACAAATGTGGTTAAAGGTAAAAGCTCCTACACATTAGAATGTGAGGATAAAAAAATAATTGCAAAATATGTAGTTTTAGCCTGTGGTGGTATGGCTAGCCCTAAATTAAGCACCAATGGGCTTGGCTATAAGCTTGCAAAGAGCTTAAATATTTCTCAGGCAAAGCCATTACCTTCGCTTGTAACAGTGCCTTGTAATAATAGAAGCCTTACTACCTTAAAGGGCTTGCGTGCAAAGGGGAGTGTAAGCTTAGTGGCAGACGGAAAAACACTAGAAACCGAAAACGGAGAAATTCAATTTGCAAATAATGCATTAAGTGGTATATGTGTTTTTCAGCTTTCAAGAATGGTTAATGAGTTTTTTGAATTCAGAACTATTAACGGTGTGAGATTCAATAAAATCAGTTTAGTTATTGATGTAATGCCTGAATATACAAAAGAGGAATGTCAGGGCTTACTGTATAAGCGACTAGCTATAATGGGTAAATATCCTCTTGAAAATTTCTTTGATGGATTTTTACATAAGCGTGTAGCCTCTGCTATTATGCAGGAATGTAATATAAAAACAGATAAACGCACCTGTGCAACACTTAACAAGAAAGAGCTTTCATTATTAGCAGATCGCCTCAAGCACTGGCAATTCACACCATCAGACAAAAGTAGCCTTGAGAATGCACAGGTTACAGCAGGTGGTGTGTTAGCAGAGGAGCTTGACTTTAATTCAATGCAGACTAAAAAGCATAAAGGTCTTTACATAATAGGCGAGCTTGTAGATTTAGATG
The DNA here is from genome assembly GCA_036309525.1 of Acutalibacteraceae bacterium. Classification (GTDB taxonomy): domain Bacteria; phylum Bacillota; class Clostridia; order Oscillospirales; family Acutalibacteraceae; genus CAG-964. Next base: position 14,379 of record JAXJTP010000158.1, read on the forward strand.
GAATATGTGGAGGCTATAATCTGCACTGGGCTTGGACAAGTGGAATAATCGCAGGCGAAAATATTATTAAAAAATTCAGAGGTAAAAATGATAAAATTAAGTAATGTAAAGCTACCTGTAAATTATACAGATAATATAGTAATAGCAGAAATCTCTAAAATGCTTAAAATTCCTAAAAGCTCAATTTTAAAATATGAGTTTTCAAGGCTATCGGTAGACGCACGAAAGAAAAATAATGTTCATTATACAGCTACTATAAATATAGCTATAAATGAAAAGCAATTAAAGGAAAATGAAATAATAAATAAAAATAAAAAGCTGAATATAACGAGGGTAACGCAATATGAGTATTTTATAAAAAGAATAGAAAAGCTGTCGCCAGCTCCTGTTGTGGTTGGTGCAGGTCCAGCTGGTTTATTCTGTGGTTTAGTGCTTGCACAATCTGGTGCTTGTCCAATTGTTATAGAGCGTGGCAAAAGTGTAGATGAGCGACAAAAGGATGTAAATCACTTTTGGAGCACAGGCATACTTAACACATCATCAAATGTGCAATTTGGTGAGGGAGGAGCAGGCACATTTTCTGACGGAAAATTAAATACAGGTACAAAAGATATAAGAGCACAAAAGGTTCTTGAGGAGTTTGTAAAGCATGGTGCTCCAAACGAAATTTTATACAATGCAAAGCCACATATAGGCACAGACAAGCTTCCAACAGCTGTAAAGAATATTCGTAACGAAATAATAAGACTCGGTGGTAGGGTGTTATTTGAAACTCAGCTTACAGATATTATAATTAAAAATAATTCTGTCAGTGAAATTATTGTAGCAACCCAAAACGGAGAAGAAAAAATCCCTTGCAATCAGCTTGTGCTTGCACTTGGTCACAGTGCAAGAGATACCTTTGAAATGCTCGAAAGGCTTAGTATTCCAATGGAGCAGAAGCCTTTCTCAGTAGGTGCAAGAATAGAGCATTTACAAAGTGAAATTGATAAAGCACAATATGGAGAATTTGCACGAAAGGGAAATCTTGGTCCAGCAGATTACAAGCTGGCTGTACATCTTAATAACGGAAGGGGAGTATACACCTTCTGTATGTGTCCTGGTGGAACAGTTGTTGCTGCTGCAAGTGAAGAAAACAGACTTGTTACAAACGGAATGAGCAAATTTGCAAGAGCCGAGGTAAATGCAAATAGTGCATTGCTTGTAAGTATAAATCCATCAGACTTTGGCAGTGAAAACATTTTAGCTGGTGTAGAGCTACAAAGAAGATTAGAGGAGCAAGCCTTTATTGCTGGCGAGGGTAGCTATAAAGCACCTGTACAGCGTGTGGCAGATTTTATAGATAACAAAAAAACAACAGCATTTGGTAGCGTTTTGCCAAGCTATACAGCAGGCACAGCAATGGCTAACCTGAATAACTGTTTGCCACAATATGTTGCCGAGTCGCTAAAAGAGGGTATAAAACAGCTTGATAACAAGCTGAAGGGCTTTGCAAACGGAGACGCATTGCTTACAGCTGTTGAAACAAGAAGCTCATCTCCTGTAAGAATTATCCGTAATGATAGTATGCAGAGCATATCCATAGCAGGCTTATATCCTTGTGGCGAGGGTGCAGGCTATGCAGGAGGTATAATGTCTGCTGCAGTAGATGGAATAAAATGTGCCGAGCAGATTATAAATAATGTTAATCTTTAAATAAGCTATCAGATTTTAAAGCATTAGCTATCAAAAGTCTGATATTGCAAATTATAAAAGCAACCTATGCTCAATTAACAGAGCATAGGTTGCTTTTTAAGGTTTATTAAAATACTATTCTCCAAAGGCTTTACTATCAAGATAGCCTATTGTAAATTCTCCCCAGCTATAATTCATCATATATTCACCAGTGTAAGAATTCATTGCTTCCTTATCGCCATTTAAAAATCTATAATAGTCGCAGTCGATTTTTGATGTATCAACAGAAAGATGATTATATCTCTTTATAACAATATCCTCCACACCCTCATTGCTAAAGGTTTTCATCATTGTAGCAATTATAGTTTGTAGCTGTTTTTGTAGTGATGATGTATACTCTCTATCCTCATATATAGCACCAGCAATCTCCTTAAGAGAACAGCCGGTTCCGTTTTTATGTACAAGATATGCAAACAATTCCTTTGATTTTGCTCTGGGAAAATGAATCGGAATACCATCTACATATACCTCAAAATTACTAAAGGTTTTTACAGTAACTGTTTTTCTTGCGTTTTCAACAGGATAACGCAGATTAGAAAGTGCGTTAAGTACAGATTTCTCTGTTGCAGGCTTTAAAATGTATCCACTTGCATATACCGAAAAGGCTTCAAGTGCATATTCAGAATAGCCTGTAACAAATATAATATTAATTTTTTCGTTTATCTGAGTCAGCTGTCCAGCTAGCTGTATGCCTGTCATATCGTTCATTTCAATGTCAAGAAAAGCAATGTCTACATTGTTGTTTCTTGCAAAGGCTATTGCTTCATCAGCCTTTAAAAATCCGTTTATATCTGCTTTAGGAATACATATCTCCAATACCTCTTTAAGGTCGCTTAAAGCAAATAATTCATCGTCAACAGCAATTATATTCATATTACATTTCTCCTTTCTGAAGTAGTGCTACTTTTTCTTTTCAGTATTTTCTTTAGGCTTTGGTATACTCATATATACAGTTGTGCCAATATTAGGTGTACTGTTAAATAATACCTCGCCATTACATATACTCTCTACTCTTTTTCGTACATTATCCAAACCGATATGGCTTCTGTTATCGCTGTATTCAGGTGGCTTAGTAAGATCCATACCTACCCCGTTATCGTGTACCTCTATTTCATAATATTTTTTTGTTTCTCGTGTTCTTATAGTAACGGTGCCACCTTCTTTTCGCTTAGTAATACCATGACGAATTGCGTTTTCTACTATCGTTTGAACAGTTAACGACGGAACATCAAAATCAAGGCACTCAATATCATATTCAAGATTAATTTTATCACCAAATCGCTTTTTTTCAAGAGAAACATAGTTTTCGATGTGCTCCATTTCTTTTTCAAAAGGTATATTTGAATTAAGTGTCAAGGAATCAAGATTGCCTCTTAAATATGTAGCAAATTCAGTTATTGCCTCTTTTGCTGTTTTAGGGTTTATATCACATAGCTGTCTTATAACAACAAGAGTATTGTAAAGAAAATGTGGCTGTATCTGACTTAGCATAATTGAAATCTTACTTTGAATAAGCTCGTTTTCCATTTTTTCAGCCCTTGCAGCCTTAATAAAGCTGTTTTGTGTCTTTATCATTATAGTTAAAAAGTGAGTGATAGAAAAAATAAGAACGCCTAATCTGAATGCTCTGTAAATAAAATCATTATTTGTTGATTTATTGTACGCTTCTATTATCATTGTAGCAATAAAAAGCAGTGTGAAGTTAAGTGTAACTATAGAGCCTTTGCAGTCTCTGTATTCGATAATAAGAAACAGGAAGATAAAGCCTAGCATTACTATAGCTACATTTACTATGTATTCTGTAAAGAAAATAATATCTGACAAACCTAAGCCCTGATATATAAAAAAGCCTATTATAATGATTGTCCAGCTATAAATAAAAAAGTCTATTGCTTTATTTATTGTTTTGGTATGTATATATATTCTTATATAAAAAAGAATAAACAGCATTAGGAATAGAAGGTTAAGATAGTCAACAATGTTTAGCAATAATGAATCACCGAATATAAGAGTGATATAATCATAATTTATAAATGAAGCAAGTCCACCCAATATAATTACCATAGCACAGGATAGGTTTCCTATTTCGATAGGTGATTTCATTATTTTAAAGGTAGCCAGTACAACTAAAAGCACAAAGCCGATTATAAAGGTAACTAATGAAATTACTATCTGAGGTAGGTTAGCTTCAAATTGATATAGTAAAAGCGAATAGTAGCTACCCTGTGAAATATTGCCGAGGAAATTACTAAGATAATTTTTTTGAATAGTGTCGTGCTCTGCTTTAAGAATAATGCTTATTCTGTCGTTATAGGTTATTCCGGGTGAATGAAAGCTTATCCATTTACCACCTATGGCACTTGCAATAGAATTTTTCTGTTTTTCTGTATTATAGGAGTATATTTTATAGTCGTTTTTATATACCTCTACATTTACATTGTCAATGTATAAATTAATTTGAGTTTCCTTTGGTATTTCTTCATCAAATCTGATTTTAAAGCCTATTTCTTTGATGTTATCTAACCACAATTTACCACCCTCGGGTATTGTATAAGAAAAATCGTTTTGGTTTATCGTATATATACCCGAAAACGCAGTGTGATTTAGCATTAAGTCATTATCAGGCTCGTCGCTATATTTATTAATGCAAATTACTATAAATAAGGTAGAAAATAAAAAAAGAATAAAAGCAAAAACATTGCTTACTGTAATTTTTGGGAGCTTTTTTTCCATGATAATCACCAACTATATTATTGTGAGCTTTTGAATTTTTAAGCTTCTGATATTTATAAAAAATGTACCTCTTATTTGCATAATATACCACAAAATAGTCACACTTGCAAATAAATAAAGAAAATTGTTATAAAAAGCATTGTAATAATTCTTGTTTTATAGTAAAATATGTTCAAGTTTAATTTTGTAAAGTTTGGGAGGGATTTTAAAATGACAAATATGTTCAGTGGTAATTCTAACCCAAACGGATATGATTCAAGGTATTTTACGGGCTATTATGGTATTTTAAATGATAAAAATGATAAAAACGAAAACGAAATTCAAGAAAGCTCTCAAAGAGTTTATCTAGATACTTCCAAGATAGCTAACGAAGCTTTAAGTATGGTCGAAAATAGCCAGCATGAAGCACCTGAAAATAGTGAACCTGCTTTACCAGAAAAAGAAGATGTTTATGAAGATATTTATATAGAAGAGCTGGATAGCATTTCTTTATTAAAGGTAAATTACATTGTTGAAGTAATAAGGCGTAAGCTGAATATACTGCACAGAATAACAAAGAATAGAGTATTAAATAAAAAGAGCATACCCGATTCAGTGATTATCGAAAGAGAGATAGAAAAAAGAGCAACTTTATTAATTACTGATATGCTTATTCTTTTAAATATTGTCAATAAAGATAAAAGAATGGAAACTCAGCAAAAGGTAATATTGCTTAGCGAGATTAACAGGCATTCTAAAATTACAGTAGATGAGAAAATTGCCATTATAAAAAGATTACTTGCTATGGATATTGTAGAGGATACTCCAAGTAAAAAACATATAAGGAATAAGCTATTACTTCTTTTTATAGTTAAAGAAACAGGGTTTTCTATTGATGTCTCAAAAACAAAGGGATACAAGCCTGTTATGCATTCAGCAGAGGATGAGTCTGATACAGAAGCTAATTCTGATTCAGAAAACACCGAAATAACAGAAGAAAACACAGACAATACTATTGATAACGAAGCTGATACAGAATCTATAGATGATGATAATACAATTACTACTAACGATACCAAAACAGCAGATAAATCAATAAGCCTTGCAAATGTACCAACTATAACAAAAGCCTTTGTACATTCAAAAAGGCATTTTAAATTCGGTGCTGGTTTTATAGCTAAAAATAAAACAGTATCAATTTTATTACCAAGTGGATACACCCTTGATGATAACAACAGAGCTTATCAAACTATATTTAATGGTGCCAGCAATAGTAATTTGTGTATTACAAATTCTCCTTTGTATATTGAATTTATAAAGCAGAATAAAACAGCTGATTATACTTTGCTGGATTTCTTCAACAGCAACATTATGGAATGTAAGGCTAAAAACCTTAAGTATAGACAAACACTTATAAGCAGAGCACCTGCTGTGCTCAAGCATCAACCAAATAAAAACATATACAGAGTATCAGTATTTATAGAGGATCTGAAATGTGTATATGATATTGAATTTAAGTTTAAGAAAACTGTAGCTAATAAGGCTAGTACAGTGAATAGAATACTAGCTTCGATAAAATTTGAAGGAATGTGATTGCTTGCCTTTTGATTTTGAAATACTATATTTTATACAGGAGAATATAGTAAATCCTGTGCTAAGTTATATAATGATTTTTGCTTCGACAATTGGCGAATATGGATTTGTATGGGTATTTACAGCTGTAGCTCTTGTTTTTTTCAAAAAAACAAGAGCCTGTGGAGCTTTAATGCTATGTGCGTTGATATTTTGTCTTGTTTCAGGCGAGCTTGTGACAAAAAATCTTGTATGCAGAATGCGACCATGCTATCAGGATATGACAATCAATATGCTTGTAAATCGACCTGATAGCTATTCATTCCCGTCAGGTCATACAGCATCTTCGTTTACGTCAGCAAGTACAATTTTTTATTTTAATAAAAAAGCAGGTGTATTGGCATTAGCCTTAGCGTCACTTATAGCTTTTTCAAGAATGTATTTATTTGTGCATTTTCCAACAGATGTACTTGCCGGTGCTCTGCTAGGAATATTGGGTGCTATAATTGTTGTACTTGTGTATAGAAAGTATTTTGACACTAGGCGTAAAGAGCTGAGTAAATAGTAATCAACAGATTTATAATATATATTTGGAGGGTAATTATGCTTAACAAAATTACAACAAAGGCTTTATTTGATTGTAGCTATACAATAGCAAAGGAGCTTTTTGAAAACACAACATATCCTTGGGAGGTACTCGATAGCATAGGCAATTTTATTATGGCTATTGGACCAACACTTCCAAAGGATAAATATGACCAGATAGGTGATGATGTGTGGATTGCAAAAAGTGCAATTGTTGCACCATCAGCACTGATAACAGGTCCACTGATAATCTGTGAAAATGCAGAGGTAAGACATTGTGCATTTATCAGAGGTAAGGCTATTGTAGGCTGTGGTGCAGTAGTAGGTAATTCTACCGAGCTTAAAAATTCTATTCTTTTTGACAATGTACAGGTACCACATTTTAATTATGTAGGCGATTCAATTTATGGTTATCGCTCACATACAGGTGCAGGTGTAATTGCATCTAATCTTAAGTCAGATAAAACAAATGTTGTTATTGATGTAGACGGTGAAAAGGTAGACACAGGGCTTAAAAAGCTAGGTGCAATAATCGGTGATTATGTAGAGGTAGGCTGTAATTCTGTGCTTAATCCAGGCACTGTAATTGGTAAAAATACTAATGTTTATCCTCTTTCAAGGGTAAGAGGCTTTGTACCAGCCGATAGTATACTAAAAAGACCAGACGAGGTTGTAGAAAAGTACCACCCTTGTGTAGAATAAGCTAAAAACCAATTTTGGAGAGTATTTGAAATGAGTTTACCATTAATATCTGTTGTTATGCCTGCGTATAATGCTCAGAATTATATAGCAAGTAGCTTAGATTCTATTTTGAATCAGCCTTGTAAGGATTTTGAGATTATCGTAGTTAACGACGGCTCTAAAGATAAAACTGCAGAGATTTTAAATCAATATTCTGCAAAGCATAAAGAAATAAAGGTATTAAATCAGAAAAATCAAGGTGTGTCTGTTGCAAGAAATACAGGTATAGAGGCTGCAACAGGAAAATATATTGCATTCTTAGACTCTGACGACTTTTGGGCAAGCAATTTTTATGACGAAAAGCTCCACGAGCTATTGCTTACCGAAGACCACGATATGCTTGCTTTTGATTTTTTTGTTGCAAATAGTAAATGCAAACGAGGAAACATCATAGGAAGTAAGGATAGACTAAATGAAAACACTAAATTTTTATTTTTATGGAATCATTTTGCCTCTTGTATTTATTTGCGTGAAATGATTAATAAAAATAACATCAGGTTTCCTGTTGGTCAGAAAATAGACGAGGACAATGCAACACTTTTCCTATGCATTTGTGCCTCAAAGGATGTTTATCCGATAAGTCGTTGTGGATTAGTTTATCGTAACAATTGGAATTCTGTTACATATAAAATTGATAATAAATGTAACGAAAAGCTGTCAGTAATAGGCTTATGGCAGGGCTATAAAAAAATAGTATCAGAAAATGATAATTTTTATTCAGAGGAAGCAATTACAATGTGCGATATAAAAATTGCCATTTCAGTACTTGATTATATTAATTTTGCAGCCAAAGAGGGAAAAACCTTTGAAGAGATAAATTCGAATCTTGTGGATGTGTCTGGTGATGAAATAATTAAAAGCAGTGTAAGTCTTAAGCTACCACAGCCATTTGAAGCAACAAGAAATCAATATTTAGAAAATCCTCAGGCATATATCAGCAGTCAAAAAAGAAGCTTTACCAAAAAGCTTTTGAATAAATTAGATTTTTTAAAGCGAATATACGTAGATTATAGGTCATATGATCTTGTTGTTGAGGATTATTTAAAAACAAATCAAAATAACAGAATATAAAAAATAAAAAAGCCACAAAATATTTCCAAAATACTTGAAAATGTTTTGTGGCTGTGTTATAATATTTAGGCATTACGCACGCTGACACTCTTTGCTAGGTGCTGTTAGCCATTAACAGTTTGGCAAATAATAAAAAGAGTGCAACGGAGGATTTTTTTAACCTAAGGAGGATTTTTAAAATGGCAGTAGTATCAATGAAACAACTTTTAGAAGCAGGCGTTCACTTTGGTCATCAGACAAGAAGATGGAACCCTAAGATGGCAGAGTATATCTTTACAGAGCGTAACGGTATCTATATCATCGACCTACAGAAGACTGTAAAGAAGCTAGAAGAGGCTTATGCTTTCATTCGTGACATTTCAATGGATGGCAAGAGCGTTCTTTTCGTTGGCACAAAGAAGCAGGCTCAGGATTCAGTTAAGGAAGAGGCTGAGAGAGCTGGTGCTTACTATGTAAACGCTAGATGGTTAGGCGGTATGATGACTAACTTCACAACAATCCAGAGAAGAATCAACAGACTAAAGCAGCTTCGTACAATGGAAGAGGATGGTACATTCGATCTTCTACCAAAGAAAGAGGTTATCAAGCTAAATCTTGAGATTGAGAAGCTAGAGAAGTTTATGGGTGGTATCAAAGAGATGAAGGAGATGCCAGGTGCACTATTCATCGTTGACCCACGCAAGGAGAGAATTGCAGTAGCAGAGGCTAAGAAGCTTGGTATTCCAATAGTTGCTATCGTAGACACAAACTGTGATCCAGACGAGATCGACTACGTAATTCCTGGTAACGATGACGCTATCCGTGCAGTTAAGCTAATCGCTGGTACAATCGCTAACGCTATCATCGAGGGTAACGAGGGCAAAATGGGTGCCGCAGCTGCTGAGGAAGTAACAGAAGAGGCAACAGAAGAGGTTGCTGAATAATTAAGAAATATTCAATTAGTTTACAGGGTAGTTTGATTTCTGCCCTGTAAATTGGTATATATAAATTTAATAAGAGAGGAATTGATATATATGGCATTTACAGCTAAAGACGTAAAAGCACTAAGAGAAAAAACAGGCTGTGGTATGATGGACTGTAAAAAGGCTCTTACAGAGGCTAACGGTGATATGGACAAGGCAGTTGACTACCTAAGAGAGCAGGGTCTTGCAAAGCAGGAGAAGAAGAGTGGCAGAATTGCAGCTGAGGGTATTGCTTTCGCTAAGACAAACGCTGATAACTCAGTAGGTGTTGTAATCGAAGTAAACTCAGAGACAGACTTCGTTGCTAAGAATGCAGACTTCCAGGCTTTTGTTGAGCTATGTGCAGATACTGTTCTTGAGCAGAACCCAGCAGATGTTGAGGCTCTACTAGCTTGCACACCAGCTGGTGCAACAGATACAGTTGATGCTATGCTAAAGGAGAAGGTTCTAACAATCGGTGAGAATCTTCAGATTCGTAGATTTGCAAGATTCACAGGCTCTACAGTTGCTTATGTTCACGCTGGTGGTAAGATTGGCGTTATCGTAAACTTCGAGACAAGCGTTGACGCAACTAATGCTGACTTCGTAGCTTACGGTAAGGACGTAGCTATGCAGATTGCAGCTCTTAACACACAGTACCTAGACGAGGCTTCAGTTCCAGCTGAGGTTGTTGAGCACGAGAAGGAAATTATGGTTGCTCAGATGAAGCAGGATCCTAAGATGGCTAACAAGCCAGAGCAGGTTTTAGCTAAGATCGTTGAGGGTAAGGTTGGCAAATTCTATAAAGAAAACTGCCTAGTAGAGCAGGAGTTCGTTAAGGATAGCTCAATGACAGTTGGCAAGTACACAGAGTCAGTTGCTAAGAAGCTTGCTGGTGAAATTAAGATTACAGGCTTTGTTCGTTATGAGAAGGGCGAAGGCATCGAGAAGCGTGAAGACAACTTTGCAGCAGAAGTAGCAGCAAGCCTAGCAAAATAATTCATTTTAAATGAGTTTATAATATTTGCTTATTTACAGGACAGATAACAGCGATGTTACTGTCCTGTTTTTATGTTTAGGCTCTATTTTTTCTTACCCCAACATTTATTATAGAGCCCATTTATTATAGAGCCTAAATAAAATAGAAACAGCAAAGCTAAAAAAAGAAGAACAGAGATTATTATAAAGAGTGGCAATACAACGAAACTACTTTGGTTTTCGAAAGAAACATTCTATAAGACATCTCTCTTTATGCTTCTACTAATACTAGAAGACTTAATATCGTTTAAAAATATTATATTTATTGACTAGCATAACTTTACTATGATATAATTATACTAAGTTTTAGTATAAAATACTCAACCTGCTAAAACAAAAATATATTATTGAGGAGGAGAAATAATGCAAAAGCTTTCTAAAAAATTGCTAACTTTATCAGCATTAGTGCTGAGCTTAGCAATTGTAATTAATATGTGTGTTATAGGCAGTATTGCGGTAACTGCTACATCAGATACATATGATATTACAGAAAGAATCAACACAACCTTAGCACGCTCTCTGGAATGGTTAAATAGTTCGCAAAACGAGAACGGTAGCTGGGGTGATGAGCAGATTATAAACGATACTTGTTATAGTATGTCTGCTCTTAACAGCAGTGGTTACGATACCACAGCTGGTTTGAAATGGTTGAATAATTCAACTGTTACAAAGAATAACGATACAATATCGCATAAAATTTTTGCAACACTAGACAATTCATATGCAAAAGATTTGATTGCTACGCAAAATAAAGATGGAGGGTTTGGCGTTTACAAAAATTATTCATCTGATATATATGATACAGTGCTTGCTATGGAGGCATTAACAAGCCTGAACATAACTGATTATGATAAAAATATTCAAAATATGTTATCTTATTTTATGACTAATCAGAATAAAAATGGTAGCTATAGTATAAATAGTTACAATGATTCAGATAAAGCACTATCGGCACGAATTGCCTATGATATGTTAAAGTATCTTAATGATAATAAGCTTACATCGCCAGAGATAGTTAACTCAATTACCGCAACAATCGCTTTTCTATCAGGGACAGATGTTACAGATATGTCAAAAAGTAATATAGAAACTGCAATCTATTATAGCCTATTGAAAAATCAGCAGGGCGATTATACTGATGTTTATGAAATTGTGCAAGCTATTGTAGATGCACAAAGTGAAGATGGTAGCTTCTATGGTAATATATACGATACTTATCTGGTTATAAAATATCTTAATGAAATTGATACAATAGATAATAATTGTACTGTTGATGCTCTTACAGTAGGGTTGAGTGAAGATTCATTAACAGTTGCTACACCTACCCAAATAACAGGTAATTACAAAATAACATATAATACAGCAACAGATAAAAATTTCACAATGATTACCACTGTGTATGATGGTGAAAATTCTCTCTATTCTCAAGAAGCCTCTGTAACTCTTAAAAGAAATGAAAAAACAGCTGAAGATATAGCAATAGCTTATACTGTTAACGAGAAAGAGGCTAAAGTATTAAAGGTAGTTTCTGTTCTTATGGATGGAGAAACAGAGCTTAAAACATATACAAATTTTATATATGTTAATGAGAAGCCAATACAGCCTAAAACAGAGATTACTGAAACCGGTATAAAACTAAGTGATATAAGTGGTTATACAGGAGAAACAAAAACAATAATATCAAGCTATTATATGCTGTATGCAACAAATGTAGAGCATATTATAAATGTTGAAACAGAGGTTTATTGTGGCGAAGAGCTAGTAACTCAAAATAAACAAGAGGTTATTCTTACACCTGATACCACAAATATCGAAAATGATACAATCGAGTTAAAAATAACAAGTTACGAAACAGCTGTTTATGAGTTCGTTACAAAATTTTATGATGGTGAAGCTTTATTAGCTACAAAAACAGCTAGCTATACCATTTATGAGGATCCAAATAAGAATATTCCAGATGTTCCAGAAATTCCGGATAACCCAGACAATCCAGATAACCCAGATAATCCAGATAACCCAGATAATCCAGATAACCCAGATAACCCAGATAACCCAGATAATCCAGATAACCCAGATAACCCAGATAACCCAGATAATCCAGATAACCCAGATAACCCAGATGACCCAGAAAAACCAATAATTGTAAATACAATCACACAGTTTAATGTTAATCTTGATAGCTATTGTATGTATACAAGTAATGTAAAAAAAGAGATTACTGCTGATTGTGATATGTTATATAGCTTTGGTAATGATGGCAACATTACAGTAAAGGGATATGTACTTGATGGTGAAGAAATTTTAAAATCCAATGAGCAAACTATAAGTATATCTAAGGAAAAATCTTCACTTAGCTTTGAGCTTATCAAAATAAGTGCTCTTGATATTTCAACAGAAAAGCAATACTTATTTAAGGCTGAGATTTACGATGAAGCAGGAAACTATATAGGTGAAAGAACAGCCGAGCTAAATATAAAGGTTCGTCCAGAGGTTACTCTTACCCTTTCAGCTAACACGAAAACAGGTGAGGACTACACTATTGACCTTGCGTGGAATGATATTAGTAATCCAGCTGAACAATATGGCTACCGTGTATTAAGAAGTAGTGATGATGGTAAAACCTGGGAGACACGCTCCAGCTGGAGTGGAGATGAAACTGTTAATGTTCTTAATATTTATCCTGTTTCTTATGCAGAGCCTTACTTAAAAAACTGGATGAATACAGTAGTTGACAGTAAAACAGGTGAAAAAACTGGCAAAGGAATGTTCAATATAGATACAGTTTATATTGATACCTTTAATTCTAATCCAGATTATTATTTAAAGGATAATCTGGGTAACTATAAATATGATGTTTTATTCTTTGGCTCATATGATAGTAATAATTTTAAGGATTTAAATCAAGCTTCTCAAATAGCTACACAAAAATTTATAGATTCAGGTAGAGGTGTGTTGTTTGGTCATGATACAGTGTGCTTATACGGAAATCAAAGACACCCTTATTTCGCAATGTTTGGTGACCAGCTTGGTATAAAGCTGTTTGGAGGTAATGATTATAATCTTTCTAATAGCAATACTGTAAAAGTAGTAAACGAAGGCTTCTTAACAAGCTTTCCTTGGAATATTACAGGTACCTTGACTATACCAACAACGCACTCTCTTGGTCAATATACTGGAGGCTCTCTTGCAGGTACTGTTTGGATGGAGTTGCAAAATGTACGTTTCGATAAGAACCCTGAAACAGGTGCAACAAACAATGCGTATCTTGTAACAAATAATCAGCTAGGATTGATTCAAACTGGACATAGCAACGGACAGGCTACTGCTGATGAATGCAAGGTGTTTGCGAATACTCTATTCTATCTAAAACAGCTTACAAGCAAAACCTCAGTAAGAGATAATTCTTTCTATGATGAAACAGCACCTGAAAAGCCAAGTATTGATATGTCTCTTTCTGAATATAATAAATCATCATACAGCCTAAGCTTTGATGTTTCTGCAAAGGATTTCGGAACAACATATAAATATCGCACAGAGGCTATTCCAAAGTCATCTTCCTCTGAAAATGTGCTTTCTAACACAGTTGTTTCAGAGGCATTTGCAGATATGAAGGGTTTTGTTGTAATAGAAACAAATTCTCCTGACTCTGCACTTGAACAGATTAAATACGAAGATGATGGTAAAACAATATCAAATGTAATACCCGCAACAGAGGGTAAAATTACATACAATATGAATGACCTTAAAAAGAATAAGAAATATTATCTTCATATTTTTGCTGTAGATAACGAAAACAACATAAGCGAAGAATACGTTAAAGAGATTTATGATAACGAAGAAATTATCTCGCAGGCTGATATAAACAGTACATTAATCTGCGATAAATCAATGTATTCACCTGGCGACAATGCAATGCTTACAGCTACTGCATACACAACAGGTACATCACTTAACGCAACAGCTGATATCCAGCTTTGCGACCTTGACGGAAATGCTATTTCAACTGTAGCAAACGATATTAAAACACAGCTTTCTTCTGTTGCTAAGTGGTCAGAAGCATATAGTTGCTCTTTAAATGGTTTAACAATAGGCAGATATATGGCTATAATTACATGGTATGTAGCAGATATACCTGTTGCACAAAGCAAGTGTATGATTAAAATAGGAGAACAATCAGAAGCTGATCCTATAACACTAAAAGCAGACGTAAAGCAGGGTACAGACTATTCTAACACATTAAATTGGAATGATATTAATGAATATACTGATGAAATTAATATCCCTACAGACTTCTCTATAGTAGTAGATGTTTCTGGTAGTATGAGTGGTAATAGAATAACTAACGCTAAAAAAGCAATTGACAAATTCATTGATATGCTAAATCCTGGTGACAGAATAAGTATTGTTAAGTTTGAATCAAAAGCTTCTTTAGTCTGTGATTTTACAGATGATAAAACAGCTCTTAAAGACTACACATCAAAACTATCTGCAAATGGTGGTACATCTGTAAAAAGTGGTCTGGATATGTCAGTTAATACATTTACAACAAATAATAATACAGCTGATAATTATAATAAAGTAATTATTCTTATCTGTGACGGAGATGTAAATAATTGTAATTCAGCCATTAATAAAGCTATTGAAAACAATATTTCTATCAATACCGTTAATGTAGTAAATGCTAATGTTTCGGCTCTTCAGAATATGTCAAGCCAGACAGGTGGTAAATATTATTATTCTAATGTAGTTTCAGATATGACTGAGATTTTACAGAGCATAAATATTATGAGCCACGGTGGACAATATTATTATCAGATACAGCGTGACTCTGAAATTATAGATGCTGTTACAAACACCGAATATATCGACCCTAACTTTATTGATAAAGCTTCACCAGAATTTTCAACAGTTGATTTTACAGCTACAACACTAAAAGAAGATATCTATAATGGTTATATTACAGTAACAGCAAAGGATATTGGCACAGACTATAAATATCAAATCAGAGGAGTAAACAAAACTGACGAAACAGATGTAGTTTACTCAAATACAGAATATACAACAGCTCTTTCAGGACTAAAGGGTGTTGCATTTAAAATTAATACATCTTCTGATGTAGCTCCTGAAATATTAGGTGATGAAGCCTGCTTTGTATCTACAGATAACGAATTGAAAATAGATGTAAGCGATTGCCAGCGTGGTGTAATCTATTATCTTCACGTTTATGCTATTGATAATGCAGGCAATAAAAGTGCTGAAAAGCTATATCCATTTGTAGTTGGTAACCCAATGTTTGCTGGTGTATCAGTTACAACAGATATTACAACAGATAAAGAGTCTTACATAATAGGTGAGGACGCTTATCTTAACATAACAGCCAGAGCAAGCTTCTACAAAACCTTTGCAAAGGGTGTGGTAGAGATATTCGATACTGGCAATAATCTTGTAGACACAGTTGAATCAGATTATATTGCAGAGATTACCTCTTATGAGGATTTAACAAGAAAATTTGTATGGAATGTAAAAAATATTTCAGCAGGCGATTATGTAGCATCAATCAAGTGGTATGATGGTTCAAAGCTAATTGCAAGCGATACAACTCAATTTACTGTTAAGCCAGATGGTGATATAACAGACAGAGTAACAACTGATAAGCTAATATATACAACTGATGAAAGCATTATGATTTCAGACAATATCTTTAACAACACTACAAATATGTATGAAAATAACCTTGAGCTTAATATTGATATTGTTAACTCAGAAGATGAGGAAGTAGTTACAACACTTTCTGCAACAGTTTCTTCTATAGCAGGAGAAACAAGTGTATATTCAGATTACTTGAAGGCACAGGATTTAGGTATAGGTAATTATACTGCAGTTTCAAAGCTAACAAGCAAGGGTAATCTAATAGCATCAAGCTCAGCACAGTTTAGTGTAATCGACTTTACAGAGCTTAATCAGAAATATAGTGGTACCCTTATTGTAAATGATAACACCAATAAGGATAAGCTGTTTAACTACAGTGTAACTAATACAGGTAATCAGGACGGAAAGGCTTTACTTGTAAAGGTAAATGTTTATAGTTTTGAAGGCGAGCTTCTTGGAACAATAGAGAAAACTACTGATATTAATAAAGGTGAAACAGTAAAATTCTCAGAGCTGTTTAACACAGAGGCTCTAAAAATTGGTAGCTATCCTGTAAATCTTACAATAACAACCAATGACGGCAAAGAGGCAGTGCTTGCAAACAGTGGTTTTGAAATTAATATGATTAACCAATACACCGTAACATTTGTAAACGATGATGGCACTGTGCTTGATACACAGCAGGTAGAATATGCAGGTAGTGCAACAGCCCCTGCACAACCATCAAAGCCTGACGATTCACAGTATACTTATGAGTTTGTTGGTTGGGATACAGATTTTACAAGAGTTACAAAGGATATAACAGTAACGGCTATATATATACCAAGAGAGATTCCAACAGAGCCTGTTACAGAGCCTGTTACAGAACCAGTTACAGAGATACCAACTGAGCCAATAACTCAAACTGTTACAGACCCTACCGAAGCTACCCAAAAACCAACAGAGCCATCAACAGAAAAAATTACTTCTCCTGCAACTCAATCACCTACTACTGCTACTACAGATAAATCTGTAGTAACTACAGGTGCAAATAGTACATTGTTTGTGTTGCTGTTACCTTTGTTAGGTGGATTTGCTGTAGCGACAATTTTATACGGCAAATCTAGAAGATATAGTCAAGTAAAGAAGGAGGGGTAAGTGAAAATGAATAATAAATATAATTCAAAACAAAAGGTTATTGCTACCGTTCTTACAGCTTCTATAATGGTTACAACTGTAAGTGTGTGCCTAACATCAAATAAGCAAAAATCAATTTTTGAATCAGCTTTAGAAAATACCACAGATAATCTGTTGATAACATCAGTATCACAGCAGTTAAATGAGTCATATCAAAGTATGGCTCAGGCACTTGCTAAAAATGATATATCAAAGGTACAGCGTATAGCAAAAAATACTCTTAACAAACTTGATGAAATACAATATGATTTTAATAAGAGTAACGAAGAAATGAACAAGGTGCTTGTGGATATTGATTCTGACGAGCTTAACAAAATTCAGCAGGGATACGAAAAAGAGGTGCAAAATAAATTTTCTACTGTAGAAAATTTATTAACTGAAATCAGCACCGATGAAAAAAATATAGAAGAAAATGTTCAGATATATTCAGAGCTTTTTGAAAACACCGACACAGATTTCTATTATAATCCTAACCCAGAGCTTGAAAACGCTATTACAGCAGAGTATGAAGATCTTGATATTTCAAAAGCAAAAAATGTATCTGATAAGGTAGAATCACTTGCACTGGACGAAACAGCTATAAGCGAAGCAGATTTAGCACTTACAGGCGATGTTGCTATATCTGACGAAATTAAATTAAAAGCAGAAGAGCTGAAAACCCCTTATGCAGTATATGAGTTTGTTAGAAATAACATAAAATATGAGGCTTATTATGGTTCTAGAAAGGGTGCAACAGGAACCTATGATTCGCTAGCAGGTAACGATACTGACACAGCCAGCTTACTTATTGGTATGCTTAGACATCTTGGCTATAACGCAAAGTATGCTAACGGTGTAATCAGAATGACTGCAGAGCAGGCTATGAATGTTACTGCTGCAGATAATGTAAAGTCTGCAGCACAGATTTTTGCAAATCTATGTAAAGATGTGAAAACATACACAAGCCAAGGTCAGATTAAATATGTTGAAATGAACCGAACATGGGTAGAAGCTTATGTCCCATATACCGATTATAGAGGTGCAGGAAATGCCAGTGGTGATAGCAAGTGGATTCCTCTTGACGCTTCTTTTAAAAATGTTGAATTAAAGATAGAGCAACACAGTAAGGATGAAAGCGTTATCGCATCTGAGGGATTTTACAATACTGACGAAAGCCATGCAAATGCAAAAGAGCTGCTTTCTCAGTTACCAGAATATGAGCAGATTGAAAGCCTTTACGGTGAAAGAATGCCAGAAGAATTTAATATATATTACACAAAAAATGTTCCACAGGATATTGAGTACCTACCTCTTTCATTGGAGTATGATGTAATATCTAAGAAAACAGCTTCTACAAATACAAATCTTGTTTCTTCAGATACTATTGATATTTCAGTTGGAAACGATTTAAGCTGTACACTTCGTTCGGCAGATGTTTACAACAAAACGGTAACACTTAGTTATTTACCTGCATCATCATACGATGCAGAGCTTATCGAAAGATATGGAGATATACGAAAAGTACCAGCACATCTTCTTACATTAGTTCCTGCAATTACATTAGATGATGAAGTAGTGGCAAAGGGTGGAGAATGGTTTGACCAAGTAACTTCTGGTACAAAGCAAAGAATGACACTTACAGTAAATTCTTCAGGTCAAACAATGAGCGATAGCGATATGGTTTATGCAGGCTCGGTTTATACATTTGTAATTCACTATGGTATAATTTCTGAAAAAGAACTGTCAACAGCATACGAGAAGGCTAAAGAAAAAAATCTTCACGCTACAACAATGAATACTTATTCTTCTCAAATTTTAGGTTCAGTTCTTGATTTTGCAGGAAAATATTACTACTCTATGACAGATGTTATTGATTCTTACTATTCTTATTACCAAAATGTAGATGTGTCTAGATTGCTTGGTGTATCAACTCTTGGTTATTCTTTAACTAACGAAACATTATTTGGATATGTTACAAAGTTAATACCTGGTAGCTTTTCAATAGATGTTGTGTTTAATACAAATTCAATTGTAGACAGATATGCAGAAAATAATAACTCAAAAACATTTAATGCTATTGTTGGTTATTTGGGCTCTACCTGCGAAGCAAATGTATGGGATTATCTATTCCAAGAGGGTGGAATCAGTACAACTAAAATTCTTTCTAGAGCTACAGCAGAGGGGGTTCCTATTCGTTACCTTTCATCAGCTAACAAAGCAGAATTGTCCGAGCTTAATATCTCAAGCAATGCAGCAAACGATATTGCTAACTATATAAATGCCGGATTTATTGTAATTATACCTGAATCAGAAATTACAATAGGCTCTTGGTGTGGTACAGGTTATGTTACATATAAGCTTGACACAGGATCTGCTGTATATAGAATTAGTGGAGGATTAAATGGTGGTGCAACAGCAAGTCCTATTGATCTTACACAATCGAACTGGCTTGCAGATCAATTACCAGAAGAGGTACTTGATAACTATGTTTTTGCTTCGATTGAAATTGTTTGTATGTTCCATAATTTTTATTCTATGTGGAATATGTATTCTTTAATGAATGCAATTGTAAAGGCAGAGGCTTGCCCTGTTTTGTCTTGGGATCTTTTCAATGTTGTATGCTCAATTTCGTATGATGCACAATATTACTATGGCACCTTAGATGGTATTATTGATTATTTTGGATACAACGACGAAGCTGCAGGACGAGCTATTGTTGCAAATGCACTCTCTTATTTACAGAGCTTCTATATGGACTTTTTGATGCCAAACAAAACATCTATTTTAGGTGCACTTGCTGAGGTAAGTGGCATAAGTGATATAAAAGATGCTATAAATAATATTTACTATTTGGTAACAGGTAAATTGTTTGGTACCAATATGTATTATCCAGACCTAACATTAAACGCACAACTTGGTCTTTCTTTTGCAGCAACTGCACTTGATGCTTATACATTGGTAAAATACCCGTATAATTAAAAATAATGTATAGCTATTGTGTTAGTAACTATAGTTATATGAATAGCTATAAAAAATTAAAACTGGTAAAAGCTTAGTTTGATAGTAAGCGTCAATTCAAGCACGCCTACCCATCCTCTTTTTAATGGGATATAATTCTCATTAAAAGGAGGATTTTTTATACCAACAAGAGGTTAAAATGAAAATTTATAATTAATATTTCCAGTTATAAGCTAAGTGACAAGTTTACTTAACAGTAGTATATGATTCTAACTTCATTAAAAGCAGACTTCTTTACAGCATATTTTTCACTAAGCTTTATACTGCGTTCTCGGAAGGAGACAGCCTTATTGTATCAGTGTTCGTTTGGAATAAAATCTGCTCGCAAATTCTTGTTTGCATTTCAACAGAGTTTAGCATAACTATTCATTCACAAGTGCTTTTGATTTAATAAATAATAAATTATTTAAAAAAACACTTGACAAAGTATTGAATTTATATTAAGATAACAGTGTTACGTAACACTGTTATGGAGGTGTTTAAATGGCACATAGTAATGAAACCCGTATAGAATTATTGAAAAACGCAAAAGCAGAGTTTATGGAAAAGGGATACAGCAAGGCTTCACTTCGCTCTATTTGTTCAAGGTCAGGTGTTACAACTGGTGCATTGTATTTTTTCTTCAATGATAAAGCAGGCTTATACAGAGAATGTATAGGCGAAGCAGTTGATAGTTTTTATAGTATTCTTCAAACTCATTTTGACCATGACAATCTTATTCTTGCTTCACTTGATTTTGAATGTGATGAAGAAGACCACAGTGAGGAAGAAGACCACAGTGAGCTTGCACAGAAGCTTATTCATCATATATACAAAAACTATGATGAAATAATTCTTTTGCTTACAAAATCTCAAGGCTCAGAATATGAAAATTTTGTTGATGAGATGGTTGAGTTTATAGAAAATCATAGCCTTGAAGCAACTGAGATATATTCAGAAAAAACTGGTAAGAAGAAAAAAATAAACAAATATATGCTCCACTTTATGATACATCTTTTAGTAACTTCATTTGTTCATCTTGTTACTCGTGAGCCAAGCGAGGAAAAGGCTCTTGCAAATATTAAAAAGATTTTTAAAATGACACTGAAAAGCTGGACAGATACTGTTCTTGATTAAAATAAAAGCTATATGAAATTAAAATAAGCCACTTAAATGTGGTTTATTTTAGGTACATAACATAACACTGTTATGTTATGTAAATCTATTGTTAATAAATGTAATTTTGTCTTTAGGAGGATTATTTATGTATCTTGAAATTAAAAATGTTAAGAAAAGCTATGGTGACGGCTCAAACTATATTCAGGTTTTAAAGGGTATTACAACAGGTCTCGAAAAAGGGCAGATGTGTGTAATTCAGGGAACAAGTGGCAGTGGTAAATCAACACTTTTAAACTGCATAGGTGGTCTTGATGTAATGGACAGTGGCTCGATAAAGGTTGACGGTAACGAAATATTCGGATTAAAGCCTGACAAGCTTTCAGACTATCGTCGAGATAATCTTGGATTTATTTTTCAGTTCTATAATCTTGTGCCCAATCTTACAGTGCGTGAAAATATTCTTGTTTGCGAATATCTTACAGACAATCCTCTTGATGTAGACGAGCTTCTTGAAACACTCGGACTTACTGAGCACCAAAACAAGTTTCCGTCACAGCTTTCAGGTGGACAGCAACAGAGATGTGCAATAGCACGTGCTTTGGTAAAAAATCCAAAGCTTTTGCTTTGTGACGAGCCAACAGGTGCGTTAGACAGCAAAACCTCTCGTGATATTCTTGTGTTATTAGAAAAAATTAATGAGAAATACGGCACAACAATGCTTATTGTTACTCATAATAATTCAATTAAAAATATGGTGCATAAAGTAATCATTGTTAAAGACGGACTTATAAAAGATGAATACACAAACGAAAAACTAATTCCTGCTATGGAGCTGGAGGATTTATAATGAACAAGGTGCTTAACAAAAGAATTTTAAGAGACCTCAAGGCAAATATTACACGCTATATTGCTTTGCTGGTTATGATAATTGCAGGAATGTTTATTGTAATTTCTGTAGTTGGTGCTGCTGACACAATAATTACAGGAACTACCGAGCTTGCTTTGAAAAACAAAATTGAAGACGGTCAATTCAGTGTTTTTATTCCTCTTACCAATGAACAGGAAAAAGAGCTTTCAGACAGTGGAGTTACCATTGAGAAAATGTTTTCAACAGATGTTGATGTTGATAATTCAACTCTGCGTCTTATGAAAACACGAAAAGAAATTAACCTTATTCATATGGATAACGGTAAGCTTCCAGCAAAAACGGGAGAGGCTGTTATTGAAAAGCGTTATGCAGAGGAACACAATATTTCCATAGGTGATAGTATTAAAATCTACGGAACAGCTCTTACAATAACAGGTATAGGAACTGTTCCTGAATACGATATGCCGTTGAATAAATTGTCAGATACCGGTGTAGAAAGCTCATTGTTCGGACTTCTTTTTGTAACAGCTGAGCAGTATGATAGCATAGTTGAGTCAAATGCTGTTCTTGAGGAATACTGCTACGCTTATCGTCTCAATAATAGTATGACTGACAATGAGCTTAAAGAAATAATTAAGGGCTTTGAGTTTGATTACAGCAGGGTAGAGGATAAATATTTTCGTGAAATGTATGATGAATTTTTCAGCAGTAAGGAGGATTTGCAGGAAGGTATTTCTGAGCTTTGTGATGGTGCAAAGGATTTATCAGACGGACTTTCAGAGCTTACAGAAGAAAATTCCACATTGAACGATGGTTCAAAGAAAATTATCTCTGCATTTCTTGCACAGATAAATGCTACACTTACTTCACAGGGCATAACAGAACAGCTTACAGAAGAAAATTATTCTGAGGTGCTTGAG
Source organism: Acutalibacteraceae bacterium (assembly GCA_036309525.1). GTDB lineage: Bacteria > Bacillota > Clostridia > Oscillospirales > Acutalibacteraceae > CAG-964. The sequence goes on from JAXJTP010000158.1 coordinate 37,481, forward strand.
AAATTCTATAGCCTTACTGGAAAAGCTGAATTTAATGAGATAAAGACAACTCTTGACAGTATAAAGGACTACTCAAACGGATTAGGTAAATATACTGACGGAGTTGACAAAGCCTATGATGGATCGGCTGAATTATATGACGGAACAGTTACTCTTAAGAAAGAAACCGATAAGCTTTTAGATGAAGTATATCAGGTTGACATTGACAACCTATGCACCTTTATAAAGGCAGAGAATAACCCAAGAATTTTAGCATCAGCAACAGATGTGCAGACAAACAAGACTATCGGACTTATGGCTGGAGTTATATTAATGATATTATTCACATACGTAATATCAGTGTTTGTAGTACATCAGATTCAGAGTGAAAGCAGTGTTATTGGTGCGTTGTATGCTTTAGGTGCAAAGAAAAAAGATATAATCCGTCACTACATAGCCTTGCCTGCAATTGTTTGCACAATAGGTGGTATTGTTGGTTCTGCTCTTGCCTTTAGTAGCATAGGTATCCCTTGGCAGATGACAGACAGCTACAACTATTTTTCAATCCCTGAATTAGCACCAAAGCATCCAATATATCTTCTTGTTTATGCAGTTTTAATGCCTCCTATAGTTTCAATTATCGTGAACTACATTTTGATAAGCAAAAAGCTTTCAAAAACAGCATTGTCACTTATGAGAAACGAACAGAATGTTGGTCGCCACAGCAAAATAAAGCTTGGAAATATGAGCTTTATCAGTCGCTTTCAGGTACGACAGATGACTTGTGAAATAAGAACAGGATTAACAGTGATTTTAGGTATGTTCATTTGTATGCTGATATTTATGCTTGGTATGAACTGCTATGTGCTGTGTGATAACATCAGCAAAGAAAATGCAGAGGATACAAAATTTGAATATATGTACAACCTAAAATATCCAGAAGAAATAGCTCCTGAAAATGCAGAGGCTTGCTATGTAGAGAGCCTTTCAAAAACAAGCTTGGGGCATACTCTTGATGTGAATATAATAGGTATTGATAACAACAACAAATACTATTCAGCAGAGCCAAATAAGGGAAGAAGTAGTATTGTTGCAGGCTCATCAACAGCTCAGAAATATGGTCTTTCTGTTGGTGATAAGCTAATATTATCAGATATAGCAAATGATATTGATTATGCATTTACTGTTGAAGAAATTGCTGATTACTCAGTTGGTCTGACTGTGTTTATGGATATTGACAGTATGCGTGAGCTTTTCGGTCAGGATGAAGATTATTACAATATGCTTCTTTCTGACGAGGAGCTTGATATTGAAGCTGGAAGAATTTACTCAGTAACCACAAGGGCTGATATTGAAAAATCTTCATCAGTATTTATTAATTTGATGAAGGGTATGTTTACAATGCTTGTTACTATGTCTATAGCTATCTTCTGTGTTGTAATGTATCTGATGTTAAATGTGATGATTGACAGAGCTTCATTTGGTATTTCTCTTGTAAAGATTTTCGGCTACAAAACAAATGAAATTCGCAAGCTATATCTTAACGGAAATACACTAACAATTGCTTTAGGTGCAGTTATCAGTATTCCATCTGCAAAGCTGATTATAAATGCGATTTATCCTTATATTATTGCAAAGAATGCTTGTGGATTAAACCTACATTTCCCTTGGTATTTATATGTAATGATTTTTGTGGCTGTTATGCTTTTCTATTTTGTAGTAAGCTCACTTCTTGTCAGAAAAATCAAGAAAATAACTCCTGCAGAGGTTTTGAAAAACAGAGAATAAACAGCGATTAACGGTAAGGAATTTATAATTAAACCCCCTTAAAGTAGACACTTAAAAAGCAAAAGGCTTTCAAGGCTACTTTAAGGGGATTTCTTATTTCATTACAGTGAGTAAAAAAGGTTTATATACTCTTGATAAAAATGTGATTGTATTTTATAATAAAAGAAATAGAAGAAATTCTATGATAAAAGAATAAAGATTTACTTTATCCAGAAACCTTAAGGAGGTTACAGACAATGAATCAAATAACTACAAAAGGGCTTTTACTAAGAATTTTCATACCCACAACAATAACATCACTACTATATTTGATATTAGGACATTTTTGTAATATTCCTCATCTATTACTTTTTTGCATTTTAGGAACTATTTTTCTAATGCCTTCAGAAATAGCTATGATTTTATCAGCAAGTAAAAAGGAGTATGGTACATATTCTTTAAAAAGTGCATTCAATGGGCAAGAGAAGGTTGCAGTATGGAAGATAGTGCTTATAGCTTTTATTTTATTTGGTATAGCAGGCTTATTATCTGTGTTTTTTGCTCCAATTGAAAATCAATTATTTGCACCAGCCAGAAATGCACTTCTTTCTGCTTTACCAACAGGCTTTGACTGGACAAACTATGAATATATTAAAACCTTTTCAAAGCCAATGCTAATTGTCACCAGTGTGTATTATTTTTTGTTTAATGTTATAATCGGACCAGTAATAGAAGAGCTGTTTTTCAGAGGATATTTAACATCTCACTATAAACATCAAAACTCATTCACACCAATACTTATCGCTATCTTATTTTCTCTTTATCATTTCTGGCTACCTTTTAATAACCTTTTCCGTATTTTAATATTCGGAGCTTCTGCCTATATGGCATATAAGAAAAAGAATATATTCATAAGCATAGGCTTTCATTGTTTATGTAACCTGTTCACATCAGTTAGCTTTGTATTAGAAATAATATAAATATTATTAATATATTTATACTCCTTACCTAAGATAGCCCTTTAAATCCAGTTCGTTCACAATTTATTTTTTGACAAAATCGCACCTACCAAGCAGTAGGTGCGATTTTGTGTTGATTTTAAATACATAGCTCTACTAATTGGAATGTATCACTCCAAAACTATATTCTTTAATATATCCAATCAGCTTTCCTTTAATGCTTTTCGGATTCGGCTCAAGGATTCAGGGGTAACTCCAAGGTATGTTGCTATATAATGTTGCTTTACAGATTTACATATATCTGAGTAACGCTTTTTAAAATTGATATATCGCTGAGTAGCATTTTCTACAAGAAATCCGTTTTCTCGATAGAGCTTATATCGCAACGCATTTTCCAAAAGTGTTATATACATATCCTTAAGCTGATTATTTTCATAAATAAGCTCTTTGATTTTTTTCGTTTCAAACATCATTAGGGTTGTTTCCTCTAAGGCTTCCCAAGTAGCTATGCTTTCAGAATAACCGAACAAGCCTTCGTCCATACACATAGTGCCTGCTGGTGCAAAGCCACGGGTGATGTCATTGCCATCGCCATCTACATAATAAGCCCTGCAAATTCCGTTAAGCACCAAAGCAACACGATCGGTTTTTTCTCCTACATTCTGCAAAATGCTTCCCTTCGGTATTATACGGAAAACGGAGTTGTTTACAACCTCACCAATAATTTCTCTGTCAAGCTCAAAGCCGTTCTGCTTTGCCATATTCATAAGCTGATTAATAAAATATTCTCTGTTCATAGGTCTCCTTTATAGCTGTTACAATATGAAATAATGTTAATAGTTCTGTGGTATTAATACGTTTTAAAATTCGTTTATTCGTTGCAGTTACCATAGGGCTAACTATAATATAATTTCATAATTAATTCATTGATGTATGTTAATAAATCAAAATTCGTTTAGATTTTATTTTGTTTTTGATAAACTACTTAAATTATATCATTTAAGAGAGTATTTTGTCTATTGCTTTTATTGCTGGAAATATATTATGTCACTTGTTTTATTAATCTTGATTATCAAGCATTTAGTAATGCAGGCTGTTTAAATGTAGGAATATGACTTTTGTCATATTCAAAACATATCTTTTTTCACTACCACCTATTTACAGGAATTGCTATAATATCATTGTAATAAAAAATAAATAACAAAGGAGAGCAAAAAATGAACGATATTATCTTAAAAACAACAGATTTAACAAAGAAATACAATAATAAGACAGTTGTTGATAACCTGAACATTGAAATTCGTAGGGGAGAAATTTTTGGCTTGCTAGGCCCAAATGGTGCTGGTAAAAGTACCACTATGAATATGATTTGTTCAATTGTACGTCCTACAGCAGGTGAAATTGAGCTGTTAGGAAAGAATCCTTGGAAACAGAAAAAAGAGGTTATTCATAAAATCGGCTATATACCACAGGAGCTTGCAATTCACGGAAATCTGAAGGCATGGGAGAATGTGGAGCTGTTTACCTCTCTATATGGCATAAAAGGAAAAGAGCTGAAAAAGTCTATTGATGATTCCTTGGAATATGTAGGCTTGCTTGAGCGTAGGCAGGAATTTGCCAAGAATTTTTCAGGTGGTATGAAGCGAAGATTAAACATAGCCTGTGCAATCGGTCATAATCCAGAGCTGTTGATATTCGATGAGCCTACTGTAGGTATTGACCCTCAGTCAAGAAATTTCATTTTAGATAAAATTAAGGAGTCAAATGCTAAGGGTGCTACAGTAATTTATACAAGTCATTATATGGAAGAGGTAGAAGCCATCTGTACAAGAATTGCAATTATGGATAACGGAAAAATCATTGCTTGTGGAACCAGTCAGGAGCTGAAAAAGCTTGTTAACAGTGGTGATGAAAATATCACATTAGAAGAGGTGTTTCTAACTCTTACAGGTAAAAAGCTGAGAGATTACGCAGAATAATGGGGGATAAAGATGATTCGTTATTTGATAAAAAACAACTTCAAGCTGATGTTTCGTAATACGTGGAGTATTGTAGTTATGCTGTTAGGGCCTATATTGATTATAGCCATACTGTCAAGTGCGTTTTCAGAGCTTATGCAATCCTACGAGGGTGTTGATACATTTGCTGTAGGCTACAGAATGCAGGAAGCAAACAACGCAATGATTGAATCAACTAAAATTGCCGGTGAAGAGGCTGGAATACTTTTCTATGAATATCCCGAGGGTGAAATAAAGGATGTTATGCAGAAGTATGAGCTTTCAGGCTTTGTAGAGTTTTCTGAAGACAAATATACAGTATATACAAGTGCAGACTATAAGGTTGAAGGCATTACGCTAGAGTACTTTATGAATAAGCTGATGAATGAAGGTGCAAACGCTTCATTACAGTCACAGGAAAAGCCTGAAATAGCTCTGCCTGTGGAAAAATTAGAATATATGCCTGCAATTGATTCAGTAGATTATTATGGAATAATTTATATTGTATATTTTTGCTGGTGTGGAATGATATGTGCCACTGGTGTTCTTAGCACCGAAAAGAAGTATAGAATCACACGAAGATTTCAGGTTTCTAATATATCCGAGATACAGAATTTCTTTGGTAAATTCATACCTATTGTATTAACTATAACAGGTGGAATGGCAATATCTACAATTATTACAGTGCTATTTTATGATATAAGCTGGGGAAAACCACTTCTCTCTGCGTTTATTGTTTTTATGATGATAGTAGCAGGCTCGGCTTTAGCTATGATGCTTTATAATATTTCAGATAATTTAGCAATTACTATTATTTTACAATTTACAATTGTGTGGTTTTTAGGCTTCTTTGGTGGTAGCTTTGAAACCTATATGTTTTCAAGCACACCAGATTTACTAAAACAGCTGTCACCTATTTATCACGGTAATCGTGCATTAGTAGAGCTTTCTTGTATGGGCGAGAGTAGCTATGTGGCAAGTACAATTATATATTCCCTAGCAATTACTGTAGTTTTCTCGTTAGTAGCTATACTTGCAGGATATATCAGAAAGAGAGGTAAAGTATGATTGCATTAATAAAAACAAGTCTTAAATTATTATTACGAAATAAAGGCTTTTTGTTTTTCTTAATAATAACTCCAATATTATCAACAGTAATTTTAGGTATAAAAATGGATCATACAGTATACACTGACAATTCAGATAAAGCTCTTGTTCTGGATTTAAAAAGCCATAAAGAAAAGGCTGTATATGTAGGCGACACATCGGCGTGTATTATAAAGGTGTATGATGCTTCAGGCTCTGATTTGTCTGATTATGTATTAAGACAAATGGCTGAAACAGGTATGTTCTCTATTTGTCGTGCTGATGTCAGTGGACTAACCGAGAAGGAAATAGCCGAGTCTGCTCAAAATGATGCATTCAATGACAGAGCTGGAATGCTACTTCATCTTAAAGAGGAATTTGATGAGGCTGTATTAGCTGAAAATTGTGAGCAAGGATTAAAGCTATATGAGGTATCAGAGGACGAGCGACAGGAAATTTTTGTAACCGAGCTTACAGCTTTAATTGGCAGAATAAAACAGATTCAAAGTATTACAGGCGATGATGTAGCTTTAATACTAGAAACACTTGCAGAATTTGAGGAGAAGCTACCAGAAAAGGAAACAGTTAATTTTGCTGGTAAAGAAGCAATGGAGCTGACACAAAAGCAGATAAACCAAAAAACACAAATCGGCTATGCCTTTGCAATTATTACATTAGGCTTTTTATTCTGTGGAGTTTGTGTAGCACATTCTGTAATCGAAGAACAGAATAATAAGGTATTCACACGAGTATTATTAACCAAGCTAAGCAGACGAGATTATTTTATATCAAAATTTGTGGTAGCATTTATAATCAGCCTAATACAGACCTTTATTCTTGGAGTTTGTCTGATATTTATTCCAGGGTTAGACGTAGGAATAAGTATTATAAGCTTCATTTTGATAATCTTTTTACTTGGTTTGATATTCAGTACACTAAGCCTTTTACTTGGAGTGCTTTTAGGCGATGTTATGAGCTCTAATTATGCAGTATTTGCTATATGGAGTATTTCAGCAATGCTGGCAGGCTTATATTTCCCATTAGATGACACAACAAAGGCATTAAAAACTCTTTCTTATCTTATGCCACAAAGATGGTTTATGGATGCATCAGAATTATTATTAGTGGGTGACAAAGGTGCCTATTCTATGGTATTATGTATTACAGTAGCTTACCTGATCACTATTATTAGCATAGGTAGCGTAGGACTTAAAATAAAAAGACACGAATAGAAAGGGATTTTTATATGGAGGAGCGATTCAGGAATCATTACTTTGTTCTGCTTAGAATTGCATTATTGCTGGTATTAGATATATATATCATATTATCCCAATCCATATTAACAGGGGCATCTGTACAGGTGCTCCTGATTCTTGCATTATTTATAGGGGTGCTAGCAGGAAAAGAGCTGATAGAGCAACGGTATCAGATTATATTTTTGACAATAGCAGGAATTATATGGCTTGTTATGTTATTTTCAGCAGGAAAAAGCTTTATATTATTAGGTGTGTACCTGTGCTATGAAGCTCTGTCATATTTTAAACCCTCTATGCTTTGGTATATGCTTCCAGTGGGGATTGCCTTTATACCCAGCGATATAGCTACCTCGGTACAGTTTATAATCGCTACTTTAGTAGGCTTTATTTATTTTCAGCATGATTTTGTAGTTGAGCCTTATCACAGGCAAACAAAGGAGGATACAATTACAGAGCAAAGGCTAAAGAGTGACATTAGTCGTACAGAGCTTAAAATGCAGGAAGAGGTTCGAAAAAGCCTGTTAATGGCAGAAAATCAAATGCTAGAGGAAAGAGCAGAGCTATCCCAGACTCTGCACGATAAATTAGGTCATAATATCAACGGCTCGGTATATCAATTAGAGGCAGTTAAACTATTGATGGAAAAGGAACCAGAAACATCTAAAAAAATGGTTCAAGCAGTAATCGACCAGCTACGTAATGGAATGGATGAAATTCGTTTGATTCTAAGAAAAAAGCGTCCTGAAAAATACAAGCTAGCTGTATTACAGCTAGAAAAGCTATGTGAGGAATGCAGAGTAAAGGGTGTTGAAACTGAATTAATAACAGAGGGTGAATTAAAGGATATTCCAGAAAAACACCTAGAAGTCATTTTAGATAACGCCTATGAAGCAGTATCTAATTCTATGAAATATTCAAAATGTAGCAAAATTAAAATCAGCATACGTGTATTAAATAAAATGATACGTTGTAGCATATCTGACAATGGTATTGGTTGTAAAGAAATAATTGACGGAATGGGAATTTCTGGAATGAGAAAGAGAATAAGAGGAATTAACGGTATTTTAGATTTTGAAACTGAAGCAGGCTTTACAATCAATATGCTGTTACCAATATAGAAAGGTGTAATTTTATGGATAAGATAAAGGTAATTGTTGCAGATGACAGTGACTTTGTAAGAGATGGAATGAGAATTATATTGCAGGTAGACGATGACTTTGATGTTATTGGTTGTGCAAGAAACGGTAAAGAGGCAATTGAAATAGCAAAGGAAAATGCACCAGATATTTTTCTTATGGATATACAAATGCCAGAAATGGACGGAATTGAAGCTACAAAGCGTATTGTAGAAAATAATTTAGGTAAGGTTTTAATTCTTACTACCTTTGATGATGATGAGCTGGTACAGAATGCACTTAAAAACGGTGCTAAAGGCTATCTGATTAAGAATCATACACCAGAGCACCTGAAGCATATGATAAAATCTGTATATAATGGCACAGGTGTAATGGAGGATACTATACTAGAAAATCTGGCAAAAAATACAGATGTTAAAGCTAACGGATTTCGTGAGGAGGGTTATACTGCTCGTGAAATGGATATTATCAAGGCAGTTGCAGATGGATTATCTAATAAAGAAATAGCAAGTAAGCTGTTTATTACAGAGGGCACAGTAAAAAATTATATTACCTCTATTCTTGCAAAGGAAAATCTATCACATCGCACTGCATTGGCAGTATATTATCTGACTGGTAAAAAGCAGGGCTGATTAAAAAGTTGTTATAGCACCACTTATCAGAAAACAAGCTATTCTATACAATCTGAAGCCTTTAAAAAGCAATATAATAATATATAAAACACTTATCTCGCTTGTTCAGAGCAAATACCCGAATATTGAATGTCAAAAAACCAGCAAAAGCAATGTTGATTACTTCTGTTGATTTTTATTAGCAAGTATTTTCTTAACATATGTCAATGAATTAATACTTTTTTCTGATATAATTATTATCGTTCTTATGAGATGAATAAATCCAAAAGGAATATTAACGCAGAGTGGATAACTTGCAAAAGAGTCGGACAGTAATATATTACTGCGTATCTCGGAATTATTAATTAGAAAAAACAAAGCTTGAGGAATTTAAAAGGAGATAGGGATTATGTTTACATTAAATAATAAAAGCCTTCCAGCCTGTGCAATTGGTACCTGGGCATGGGGTGCAGGTATGAATGGTTCAAAAATGGTATTTGGCAATAATTACAGCGAAGAACAGCTTGCAGAAACCTTCGACACAGCCTATGATAGGGGCTTTATTCTATGGGATACAGCTGAGGTTTATGGTATGGGTAACTCAGAAAAAATTCTTGGTAGATGTATTAAGAATAGAGAAAATACTATTTTGTCAACAAAATATCACCCAGATAAAAAATTCAAGCAGGGCAAGCTTGAACAGTCTTTAAATAATAGACCTGTTCGATAACCTACATTTGGAAATTATAAATACCACAAATTAAAGAAACACGCAAAGCGAATCTTCTACGTTTATTTCTGTAACGAGAAGATAAAATTTTAAATCTTTTTATATAACGATTGATA
>JAXJTP010000159.1:0-4355 GCA_036309525.1 Acutalibacteraceae bacterium
AACCAATCCCTACGGGATTGATTGCGGCAATCAATTTGCTTCGCAAATTGGTTGCATGACCCACCACCCTTTAAAAAGGGTGGACCCAAACTTTACGTTTTTCTCTATCAGCGTTTGTGCGTTAGCCCTACAAACCCAAATTTGATTTTAATTAATCAGTATAAAAGTATAATTCATCTTAACATAACATATACATTTCTTGAAGATAAAAATTCAGGAGGGTGTATTATGTACATAATTAAAAGAATTTCAAAAAGCTCTGTTGTAGCAATGCTGATTATATTTTTTATGCTTTTGCTGTTGATGCTAAGGCTTACAGCTGTTTCAAAATCGACCACTGCATATTGTGAGGCTGTGGGCAAATACAGTACAGCAATAGATAACGAGCTTTCGGTAGAGGGGTTTTTGAAGCAGTTTGATATAGAAATAGATACCTCAACTAAGCAAGCTGTAAATATTATAATACCATCGGAGTTTAATCAGGTGTATGAAAACTACAACGCATTACAGCAAAGTCAGGGGCTTGATTTGAACAGCTACAAGGGTAAAGAGGCAGTAAGATATACATATAGGGTAACAAACAGTACAAGCAATAGCGAGGTAAGCTGTAATATTATTGTATGCGAAAATAAGGTGATAGCAGGTGATTTATGCACCACAGCATTAAACGGAGCTATGACAGCACTTACCGATAATACTTTAAAGTAGGGATAAAATGAGTTTGGAAAGATTAGATAAAATGCTTGCACAGCAGGGTGTGTTAAGCAGAAGTGAAATAAAAAAGGCGATAACAAGAGGCAGAGTAACTGTAAACGGAATTGTAGAAAAATCTTATAATCGCAAAATTGATACAGATAAAGACCTTGTAACACTCGACGGTAACGAGGTGTTATTCGAAAAATATGTTTATCTTATGATGAACAAGCCTGCCGGAGTTGTATGTGCAACAGAGGATAAGCGTGAAAAAACTGTAATTGATATTATTCCACAGGAATATAAGAGAAAAGGATTATTCCCAGTGGGGCGATTAGATAAGGATACTGAGGGCTTGCTTATAATAACAAACGATGGTGATTTTGCACACAAAGTAACATCGCCAAATAAAAATGTGTACAAAACCTACACTGCAATTATAGACTCACCAATAAATGACGATGATATAAAAGCCTTTGAAAATGGAATAGTGTTTAAAGATGGTACAAGCTGTAAAAAGGCATATCTTAAGGCAGTAAATTTGTCAGAGCCTTATACAGTACAGGTAAAAATAAGCGAGGGTATGTTTCATCAGGTTAAAAAAATGCTTTTAGTAAGAGGTAAACAGGTTTTATATCTAAAAAGAGAAGGTATTGGAAATCTCTGCTTAGATGGCGAATTAGCCAATGGTGATGTTAAAAAAATGAGTATTTTAGATATAAACAACATATTTGTTGACGAAATGCACTAAAATTTAAAATCGTTTTTAGCATAGTGTTGTATTTGTAAAAACTGTTTAAGAATATTTAGTAAAAAATTTACTAGCAACTTTTTAAAAAGTGTGATATATTATTATACGAAACAATACACCTTACTGTTACTTGTAAGGAGATCTAGGAGGTACGTGAAATGGCTAGTGTAAAGCTTGAACACATTTACAAAATTTACGATGGCGGCGTAGAAGCTGTATCGGACGTTAATCTTGATATCGAAGACAAGGAGTTTATCATTCTTGTAGGACCATCAGGTTGTGGTAAGTCTACAACACTAAGAATGATTGCTGGTTTGGAGGATATAAGTAAGGGTACTCTTACAATCGGTGATATGGTTGCTAACGATGTAGCACCAAAGGACAGAGATATTGCAATGGTATTCCAGAACTATGCTCTTTATCCACATATGTCTGTATATGACAATATGGCATTTGGTCTAAAGCTAAGAAAGACTCCAAAGGAAGAAATCCGTAGAAGAGTAGAAGAGGCTGCTAGAATTCTTGACATTGATCACCTACTTGATCGTAAGCCAAAGGCTCTTTCAGGTGGTCAGAGACAGCGTGTTGCTCTAGGTAGAGCTATCGTTCGTGACCCTAAGGTGTTCTTGCTTGATGAGCCACTATCAAACCTTGATGCTAAGCTACGTGCACAGATGAGAACAGAGATTTCTAAGCTACACCTAAGACTAGGTACAACTTTCATCTATGTAACTCATGACCAGACAGAGGCTATGACAATGGGTACAAGAATCGTTGTTATGAAGGACGGTATTGTACAGCAGGTTAACACACCTCAGCATCTATATGATTACCCATGTAATGAGTTCGTTGCTGGATTTATCGGTTCTCCACAGATGAACTTCATCAATGCAACAGTAGGTAAGCAGGATAATACTTACACACTATCATTCGACGGTATCACACTTGCAGTACCAGCTTCTAAGTCTGCTGAGCTATCTAAGTATATCGGCAGAGAGGTAGTAATGGGTATCCGTCCTGAGAACGTATACGACGATGTAGAGAGCATTCAGAGATATGCTAACGCTATGGAAGCTAAGGTAGAGGTTACAGAGCTTATGGGTGCTGAAATCTATCTATACCTAACAGTTGGTTCAGCTTCTGTTACAGCTAGAGTTGCTCCTACTTCAAAGGCTAAGCCTGGCGATACAATCAAGATTGCATTCGACCTAAGCAAGCTACACATCTTCGATAAGGAAACAGAGAAGAACATCTCTCTTCCAGCTGGTTTAGAGGATTCAACAAGACTATCACTATCTAAGTAATGTGATTCAAATAACAAATAAAATCAATCCCACCTGAGCGTATCAGGTGGGATTTTTTGTGTTTATGAAATTTGGTTTTATATCAATATCCCACCATTCACGCCAAGTACCTGACCTGTGATGAATGAGGATTTTTCGTCGGCTAGAAATAGCACAGCATTAGCTATGTCAAGGCTGTTGCCTAGCTTGTTAAGTGGTGTTTCATCTTTTAGGCTGTCGAGGGTTTCCTGAGTAAAGTCAGACATCATATCTGTCATAACTACACCAGGGGATACACAGTTTACTCTTATGCCACTAAGACCAACCTCCTTTGCAAGTGCTTTGGTTAAGCCTATTACACCAGCCTTTGAGGCTGAATAGTGCACCTCACAGCTACCACCTGTTTCGCCCCACATAGAGGCTATATTTATAATATTGCCCCTATGCTCGCTTATCATTTTAGGCAGTACAGCGTTACAGCAGTTGTAAACGCTTGTAAGGTTGGTGTTTAGCATATTTGCCCATATATCGGGAGTAATATCTGTGAATAAAATTTGCTGTGCAATGCCTGCATTATTTACTAGTACATCAATAAAGCCGAATGTATTGTAAATGCATTCTACCATTTCTACAGCCTCGCTGTGCTTGCTTACATCAGCCTTAAAAATCTCTGCTATGCCACCCTTTTCGGTTATCTCTTGCTTTAAGCTTAGGGCTGAGCTTTCGCTTTTATTGTAGTTGATAGCCACATTATAGCCATTAAGTGCAAACTGTCTTGCGATTTCTGCACCAATGCCACGAGAGGCTCCTGTTATAAGTACAGTTTTAGCCATATTATTCCTTTACAAGTACATTTACAATCTCGTTAATGTACATTTTGTGCCAGTCTGTGCCATCTGCGTTGTAGTTGCTTGCAAATGCTTTTTCAATCAGGCTTTCTTCGTTAAGCATTTGTGCGTATAGCTTTTTACATACAAGCACAAGCTTTGACTCTGCAAAATAAGGTACACCATTTATATGCTCAACTGTTAAGCCTGTTTCCTTTACCTTGTCAATATCTCTGCCACTTTTTGTGCCACATAGCTTTAATACATCTCTGTAGCTGTCATCTAAGAAGCAAAGTGTGTAGTACTCGCCATTTTCAAGCATACCATAGGTGTAACGCTGTGGTCTTATAAAGGTAAATGCTACTGGCTTATTCCACATAATACCTAAGCCACCCCAGCTTGCTGTCATCATATTGCAGTTGTTGTCTTCTTCTGCGGTTACAAGCATCCAGTCTGTGCCGATAAGCTTAAAAGGATTGCCAACTATTTCGTTTGGTTTAATTTCTTTAAAATTACTCATAATTAATTTCTCCTTATAAATTATTAGTTAACGCTAATGGTCTATAAAAGCTAGATGAATTTGGGTTTGTCGGTGTGAGCTAACGCTCACACCAAAGGAAAGACAGCTTAAAAGTTTTGATTAAACTTTTTCAAAAGTTTATCGGGTCAAGGGCTGAAAGCCCTTGTGGGATTTTAAAGGGCAACGCCCTTTAACTTCTCGTTAATTCCTAAAATGCCGTTGAAAACGGCATTTTAAAAGACGATTATGAGTTTAGGGCTTCGCCCTAAAAACCCATAAGG
>JAXJTP010000160.1:0-6554 GCA_036309525.1 Acutalibacteraceae bacterium
AACCAATCCCGTAGGGATTGATTGCGTAAAATCCCACAAGGGCTTTCAGATAATACAACCAATCCCTACGGGATTGATTGTGGCAATCAATTTGCTTCGCAAATTGGTTGCACGACCCAATAAACTTTTGAAAAAGTTTAATCAAAACTTTTAAGCTGTCTTTCCTTTGGTGTGAGCGTTAGCTCACACCAACAAACCCAAATTTGTTTACCATAACTACTGCCTATTAAAATATTCGATTCCATCATCTGGACGGAAATAAGTACGAATATATCCGTCGGTAGATACTACTACAAAATCATTAGTGGCTGGAAGATAATAAACATCATCTCCGTCCTCCTGTTGTATCTTATGTAAAGAGTTTGGATCATCTATAACGTTATTTGCAGCTGTAAGATAATCTCCTACACTTGCAAAGCCCATTTCTATTCCATGCTTTTCATAATGCTCCTTTAAGAAATCATAGTTTCTGAATCTATGATCGTTTACAGCTATAGGTGCAGAGGTGCTGTTTTCTACTTCGGTTTGCTTTTCGGTTATTTGTTCAGTTATTTGCTCAGTTATTTGCTCGGTTGCTTCTTCTGACGGGATTTCTGTTGTAGGATTCAGAAGATTAGTTGTTGGAGATAAGACATTTTTAGAAAGAAAATCAAGTGGGATTTTCTCAAAGACCGATGGTAATAATCGAAAGGCTTCAAATATTAATAATAATACAACAAGTATTGTTGTAAGTATGGTAATTCTTTTTTTAGTCTTTTTCCTTTTAAAATCATCTAAGCTCAGGCTGTTATTTGCTGTGTTTCTGTTACAATATGAATTATAACTGTAGTTGTTATTACCGTTATAATATGAATTATTACCGTAATTACTATTATCGTTACCATATGAATTATTGCTATAACCATTATTGTAATTGTTATAGGACATTGCTTGCTGTTTATTCTGGTTTCTGCATTGCTCACATCGTTTAGGCAGAGAAAGATTTTTACTTTTGTAAAATTGTATTTCAGACTCAGAAAGCTCAAATTCTGCTCCACATTGCTTGCAAATTCTTTTCATATTTTTCACCCTGCTATCTTGAAATTTAGTATAAATATTATATATCAGTATCCGATTAAAAGCAATATTATTAATGAAAAAACGACACCTCCAGTTAAGGAAGTGTCGTTTTTAATACGCTATATAAATATAATTATGGCTTACGGATAGTAAAATTCAAGCCTAATGCACCTACAGCTAAAATCAACAGCATAATAAAAGGTGCTGTGTAGCTACCAGTTGAGATAAGCAGGCTGTTGCTGAATGTAGCAATAAATGATGCAAGAATCAAATTGAAATTAACTATGCTGTAATTAACTGAAAAATACTTTTGTCCATAGAAGGATGCTGTAAATGCAGAGGTAACAGTAGGGCAAGAGCCATATGAAAGACCTGTTAAGCAAAGACCAGCAATGCAAAGTGGCAGTGAATGTAGATTTACTGCAATCAATGTTATACCTGCTGCAACTATTGTAAGAATATTTGCAGAAATCATAGTTGTGCGACGACCCAAGGTGTCAAATACTGCACCTGTAATTATACGACCTAATCCGTTACAAACAGAAAGCACACCTACCAAGGTAGTTGCAAGTGTAGGCACTGCATCAACCGAAATTGCGAGGTCTCTTGCAAAGCTGATTACAGAGTTACCAACAGCTGTCATAAATGCCATACAAATAAAGGCTCTCCAGAAGGTAAAGCTTTTAAGCATTTCTGCTGTTGAGAAATCACGAACCTCAAAGGCTTCTTTCTTTGCTGTTTTACCTGCCTTTGCCTCAGGGAATTTTACATCTGCTGTAGGTCTGCGAAGAATAATACCAGCTACAACCAATACAACAGCTACCACAATACCCATCATCAGGTATGTTTTACTCCAGCCTACATTTGGGTTTTCAAACATCATACTTATAACATTACCCATCAGCAATGTGCTTATTCCAAAGCCCATCATCAAACAGCCAGAGCAAAAGCCCTTACGGTCAGGAAACCAGGCACAAACAGTAGAAACAATAACATTATAAGAAATTCCTATGCCCGAGCCAGCAAGAATAGCATAGCTTATGTATAAAAGAAACTGAATATCTGCATTTAAAAAGCTGGTCATAACAAAGCCTATACCAACTAATGCTCCTGCTATAATAAGAGTAATTTGTGGACCTATACGCTTACAAATCAAGCTTCCAGCAAAAGCACCAAGGCAGAAAAAGCACATAGTTAAGGTGAAATTAAAAGCCAGTGAAGAATCACTCCAAGCAAATATCTCCTTAAACGGAATTTTAAGAATAGACCAAGCGTATAAAACGCCTGAAAACAACATAGAGAAAACACCAACAACCAGATAAAGCCAGCGTTTACTCAAAGAAGATTTTGTTGTCATTATAAAAAGCCTCCTTGATTGAAATAAAAACATATTGGTAGTATATCACAAATAATTCCATAATTCAACAAATTAACATAGCCTATACATAGGTAGAGCTATAAACAAGGGTCAGCTATTCAAAATAAGAATAGCTGACCCTTAGTGATTATTTTGTTTTTAGCTCTAAATAGTCTGTATAATCTATATACTTAAAATACATCTGATCTTTATCACCCTGATTAAAGGAATGGCCATATGCGTATGACTCATTTGGTGCGTGTAGCCAATATTCGTATGGTAGATTTATTACATTTACTGTTCTTTTTCCTTCTGCTATTTGCTCATTTATATAATTAATTCTTATATCGTTAAGCTGTGATATATTTATAAAATTATATAGCATAACTGAATAGATAAGTATTAAGCCAGCTATAGCAGAACAATAGATTATATGAATTGTTTTTTTGCTGATTGTGTCAAAAACCTTTTTATAGAAAATCAGTGTGAAAAGTACTATTAAGGAATATGTAACAAATAAGCATCTGCCAGCAACTGGTTTAACAACAAGTAACTGCAAAACAGAAATAATTGCCAGAGCTATTAACAGCATAGAGCATTTATCTGATTTAAACAGCTTAAGCTTGATAACAAGCACTGTAATCAATATCAGATATAAAACAAATGCAACTGCTACACACAGCTTGGTTAATTGATTTTTATAACCTATAATGGATATTAAAGGATACAGCAATAAATAACCACCTATTAATACAGGCTTGATTTTATTTTTGTAAGCCTCTTTTTTAATAATCATTATAAGCAGAAAAGCTGATATTACAGCAAATAATATGGTTTGTGTTGAAAGTATACAAAGCAAATCATATGCATTATTAACAGCATTGCTTATATATTCTGATAAGCCATTTATTTTTCTGTAATCGTCCATTTTATCAGCAACCTTTAAAAGCTTAGGTGCTAAAAACATTATGCCAGCACCTAGCAAGGAAGCTGAAAAGTGAATAATTGCCGGAATTTTATTATTGCTTTTATTATAGATAACATATGCTAAAATAATTAACGCAATCAAACAGCTTATTGTTGTTGTATTTTCTGCAAACAATTGTTGAGAGGCTCCCAAAATAGCAAGAGGAGCGTAATATAAGTAGGCTTTTTCTTCTTTTGAATAATAGCTTTTTAGCAGATATATAGATAATAGCATAAGCGAAACAGGAGGCACATAATTATAAAAGCCGTGACCCCATACAAAAACCTGTTTAAAGATTTCAGTGCCTAAGCCTACATATAATAACGACGATAAAAGCAACGACCTTTTTCTGTACCCATCAACAATTAAAGCAGATGTAACTACAATAATTCCAATAAATAATGTACGCACTGCTCTGTCTATGATTTTATAGGGCATTATAAAGTCAACTAAAAAATTACCTAAGAATCTTCCGTTGCCAAAATATACACTTCCTTTAAATGCCTCCATAAAGCTATACGTGCCTACCGTTGTGTAATCATCATGTGTCCAGATAAAAAACAGGCTCAGAATAAAAAGCGAAACAAAGATTAATGCAACCATTAAATGGGTTGAATATACTGAATTTATAAACCTGTTTAGTTTGTTTTTCATTATTATCCCTCCATAAACTTTTATAAAATACAGCAATAATTTACTTTTCTGTTTTAACTATAATAAAAGCTGATTATAAACCTTTATATGATTATTTTAAAATAGTTATTGCATAATTATAAACTGTTAACTGTATTTGTCAATAGCCGATACAATTATTTTCTACTATTTATGTGGATTTGTCAATGCTGTGAAATATATTAAGAAAAATAAGCTTAATTTTACTTATAGAATATTTGTAAAATTAACATTTAAACAGTCGTGTACACCTTGATATTATAGAGGTTTTATATTATAATTAATGTGGTGTATTTTCAAAAGCTTGAAAGGAAATATAGTTTTATGTCAAAAAAAGAGTCTTCTTCAAAATCAAAAAAAGTAAAAAAAGAGAAGAAAAAACGTAAAAATATATTTGGAACAGCTTTAGCTGTTATTATAGCAATAGCGTTGCTGTCAGCCTCGGGCTATGCTGTTTACTATTTGGTACAGCGTGGTCAAAGAGTAATGGACGATTATTCTGGTGGAAGCACAACAGCAACAGAGGCAACACAGCCTGTTGCTGGACATTCTCTTGAACAAAAGCAAATGCCAGCTATTAAAAGCGATAATAACTCTGAGGGCTATCTTGATGGTGCTGTATATATCTGGGAAAATATGGGCTATGAGGTGTTTAAGGGCAATGTAGCCGACGCTAAAGCCTATGCAAAAAGCATCAGCAATTACAAAACCTTGCTGGGTAAGGATTACGATGTATATAATGTAGTTATTCCTTCAAGCGTTGAAATCGCATTGCCTGAGCGTTTAAGCAAGACGGTTTCTAATAACCAGTGGGAGAACATATCTACTATTTTTTCAAATATGGCAGATGATGTTACTCCTGTTGATGTTTATAATATTCTTGGAGAAAAGCGAAACGAAAAGCTCTATTACAGCACTGATAAATATTGGACACAATTAGGTGCCTATTATGCATATAGTAGCCTTGCAAAGTCTTTGGGTGTAGAGGCTGTAAATATAGATAGCTTTGAGCTTGCCACTATTGACGCTGAGGTGCTGGGCTCTCATATATCAGCAACGGTTTCAAAGGAAACTAAAAACGGAAATCCTATGCTTATAAAAAATCCTGATACCGTTAAATATTACAGCTTGTCTGACAATGTAAAGGTAACAGCTATGCCACAGGCTAGTGATGAGATAACAGAAACAAGCTATTACAATGTAGTGTTTGACAAAGAAAGCACACCAGTTGATGTATACAATACAAAGGATTGTGCATATACCGTGCTTGAAAACAGCGAGGCTGAGAGTGGTAAAATTGCAATTATAGCTGATAAATTCGGCTATGGTGTAGCACCGTTCTTAACAGCAAATTATAATCAGGTGCATTTAATTGATATAGATAATTTCCAACGCAATGTTAAAAATTATCTTGAGGAAAACGAAATTACAACAGTTGTATATCTTAACGGAATTATGTCTGCTAATACAGCTGCTAAAACAGCAAAAACAGACGCAATGTTCTAGTATAAATAATATAAAGAAGGGTGGTGTTACTGTGCTAGGAGCATTTATAGATGTATCTATACTTGGTAAAATCTCTAAAAAGGGTGTTTACACGGGCTATATAAGCAAATGTGCAAACAGAAAATACAGGCGTACAAGCATTGTTGTATTTTCAAGAACACCACTGCCCGATGTGGTGCATTGCACAGTAATTGCCACAACTCAGCTCAATAGCAATATTAAATATATAGCTGCACCAAGTGGGCAAATCTTTTATGAGCCTGAAATAAGAGAGCTACTTGGAGAGGTAAGAAATGTTCGCTACCATAAAATGACCTGTCTTTACGAAAAATCCTGTGGTGCAATAGTTTTCCATCGTTTTACTGATGGTATAAAGGTACTGCTTGTTAAAAATCATAATGGCAGATACTGGAGCTTCCCTAAGGGTCATATAGAAAAGGGCGAAAACGAGCACCAGACAGCTACTCGTGAAATTAAAGAGGAAACAGGCTTGTCTGTTAACTTTTATGACAATTATCGCCAGATAAGTGATTATGTTCCATTTGGCAAGATAAAAAAGAGAGTTGTATTCTTTTTAGCTGAGTCAAAAACAGCTAATGTAAAAATTCAAAGGTCTGAAATAGACCTGTATACATGGGTTTCGTTTGCAGAGGCACAAAAAATGTGTAAGTATGAAAACGATATAAGAGTATTAAAAAAAGCAGAAGCAATGATACTTCAACACGACCAACAACGAGAGAACGCTGTGTAAGCGACTCTCGTTTTGTTTTTGTGTATTGTTGAGCATAAAAACAGGACACCTCTGATTTAAAGAAGTGCCCTGTTTTTGTATGCAAATTTGGTTTTGTAGGTGTGAGCTAACGCTCACACCAGAGGAAAGACAGCTTAAAAGTTTTGATTAAACTTTTTCAAAAGATGCAACCAATTTGCGAAGCAAATTGATTGCCACAATCAATCCCGTAGGGATTGGTTGTATTATGCAGAGCCCTTATG
>JAXJTP010000161.1:0-39690 GCA_036309525.1 Acutalibacteraceae bacterium
AGTTAAAGGGCTTCGCCCTTTAAAATCCCACGAGGGCTTTGCCCTCGACCCAAAAGCCTTTGAAAAGGCTTTACCCACACTTCAAGTTTTGGTTTGTGCTAATCCATAACTCCCCTACAAACCCAAATTTGTTATTACATTCTTTAAATCTATATTTAGTATTACAACAGCTGTTTATAAGTATTATAGGAGTTGAAATTGTGTTATTAAAATCACTGGAAATACAGGGGTTTAAAACCTTTCCCGATAAAACAAAATTAACCTTCGACAGAGGAATTACCTCAATAGTAGGCCCTAATGGTAGTGGTAAAAGTAATATAAGTGATGCCATTCGTTGGGTGCTAGGTGAACAGTCACCAAAGGCTATAAGATGCTCTAAAATGGAGGATGTTGTATTCAACGGTACAGATAACCGTAAAAAGCTAGGCTATGCAGAGGTAACACTTACCTTCGAGAATAAAGACAGATCGCTTTCCTTTGACGGTGATGAGGTAGCTATAACACGACGCTTCTATCGTTCGGGTGACAGCGAATATATGATAAATAAAGCCTCAGTAAGATTAAAGGATATTCATGAGCTTTTTATGGATACAGGCTTAGGTCGTGACGGATACTCTATGATTGGTCAAGGTAAAATTGACAGCATAGTAGCCTCAAAAAGTGAAGAAAGACGAGAAATTTTTGAAGAGGCTGCTGGTATATCCCGTTACAGATACAGAAAGCTGGAGGCTGAACGTAAGCTAAAGGGTACAGAAGAAAATCTTGTGCGTTTGCGTGATATTTTAACTGAGCTTGACGACAGAGTAGGCCCACTTGAAATACAGGCTAAAAAGGCAGAGGCGTTTTTAGAATACTCAAACGAGAAAAAAGAGCTTGAAATAGCCCTGTGGCTAAACACAATAAAGCAGTCAGCCTCTGTGTTGCGTGAGCAGGAAGAAAAGCTAGAAATAGCCAGAAGTCAGCATAGTGCTGCTGAACAGGCTTTAAATGAAATTCAAAGAGAAAGCGAAGAGCTATTCCTACAAAACAGCAAGCACACAGCCCTGATAGACGAAATAAGACGAGAAATCTCGTCCTACGACCAGCAAATAGCAGAGAAAAACTCGAATATTTCAGTTGCTAAGAATAATATCATACATAATAACGAGAATATCCAAAGAGTAAAGCAAGAGATAGAGTCTCTTGAAGCCTCTGCAAAAAATGCTGAAAACGAGATAAAAGAGAAAAAGCAGAAAATTGAAGAATACAACAGCAGAATTTCACAGCTACAAAAATCATATTCTTCAACAGAAAATGCTCTTAACGAAATAAATTTAAGTGTAAGCAAAAATTCAGATTTATTACAAGAAATTTCCTTAAAGCTTACTAAGCTTACAGCCAAGGCAGCAGATATTAAGGTATCTGCTATGACAAGTATGGCTTCAGTATCAGAGGCTAAGGAGCGTATAAATACACTTGATAAATCAAAAATAGTAAAGGAAAAACAGCTTGATGATTTATCAAAGCAGTGCAAAGATTATGAAAAAATGCTTGCCGACTCTACTCAAAGGGTAACCTCATTAAGCAATTCACTTTCTGGAAATCAGCTAAAGCTGACAAAAAGACAAGAAAAGCGAGAGTCACTAAAAAATACAGCTGATAAGCTTAACCTTGATTATCAGGAGAGAGTACGCAGAGTGCGTATGCTTGAAGACCTTGAAAGAAATATGGAGGGCTTCTATAACAGTGTAAAAATTGTTATGAAGGAGTCACAAAGAGGTGCTTTACAGGGTATACACGGCCCTGTATCAAGAGTAATTGATGTACCAGCAAACTACACAGTAGCTATTGAAACTGCACTAGGTAATTCTATGCAACATATTGTTACCTCTGACGAAGAAAGTGCAAAGTCTGCAATTAATTACTTAAAGCAAAGAGATGGTGGTAGAGCTACATTTTTACCACTTACAACAATAAAGGGTACTGTGCTTAATGAAAACGGCTTAGAAGGCTGTCAGGGCTTTGTTGGCGTAGCCTCACAGCTTTGTAGCTGTCAGCCACAGTATAATGCAATTCTTAATTCCTTGCTTGGCAGAATTGCTATTGCAGATACACTTAACAACGCAGTAGCAATCGCTAAAAGATTTGGCTATAGATTCCGTATTGTTACACTTGACGGACAGGTTATAAATGCCGGTGGTTCATTAACAGGTGGTTCACAGGGCAGAAAATCAGGCTTGCTTTCAAGAGCTGGAGAAATTCAGAAGAATAAAGAAATTGCTCTTGATTTAAAGGAGCAGGCAACAAAGGCTTTTGAGGATTATAAAACAGCTCAGCAGGATTATTCAGCAACAGAAGCCGATATAATAAGCACAAGAGCAGAGCTTTCAAAGGCACAGGAAGAAAAAATAAAGATTGAAGCAGTACTGAAAAGCAGTAAATCAGAGGTTACAACACTGAATTCCTCTTTAAATGATTTAAAAAATGAAATTCTATTGCTTACAGCAAAGGTAGAAAGTCAGTCAACAGTACATCACACCTCACAGTGTGAGCTTGATAAAATCAATAAAGAGATAGAACAGGCAGAGCAACAGTCAAGCTCAATTACAGGTGGCAGAGATGAGCTTGCCTCACAGCGTGAAAAGCTGGCTAACGAGCTACAGAATATAAGACTACAAATTGTTACAGCTGAAAAGGACATTGAAAATATCAATGCTGAAATCAAGCTTGCACTTACAAGCGAAAATACAAGAAAAATCAAAAGTGAAGCCTTAAACAGAGAAATCGACGATTACAACAGCAGAAACGAGGCTATAAATACACAGCTTGAATTTTTACAGCAACAGCTTAACGACCTTTCAGATAAATCTAAGGCAGGGCAGGCTAGAATTGATGAAATAAACAAAGAGCGTAAAGAAACCGACAGCAAAACAGCAAAGCTACGTCAGGCAGAGCGTGATAAGCTTAACGAGCGTGAAACAGCAGGCAGAGAGCTTTCAAAGCTAGAGGAGCGTAAGCTGAATTTGCAAAAGCAGTATGATGACATAATAAGCAAGCTGTGGGAGGAATACGAGCTTACTCCACGAGAGGCAGAGGAAAAATCAAAGCCTGTTGAAAATACTGCAACAGCTAAAAAACGTTTAAACGAGCTTAAAAGTAAGATAAAGTCACTTGGTAATGTAAATGTATCTGCTATCGAAGAATACAAAGAGGTTTCAGAGCGTCATAAATTTATGACAAAGCAGGTAGCCGATGTAGAAAAATCCAAGAATGAGATTATGCGTCTAATTGGTGACCTTACAAAGCAGATGAAGGAGCTGTTTGTAGAAAGATTTAATCAGATTAACGGACACTTCTCAAAAACCTTTGTAGAGCTGTTTGGTGGTGGTAAGGCTCACCTTGAGCTTACAAACCCAGAGGACGTTCTTACAAGTGGAATAGAAATTATCGTTCATCCACCAGGAAAAATCGTTGTTCATCTTGAGGCACTTTCTGGTGGTGAAAAGGCATTAGTTGCAATAGCACTTTACTTTGCAATTATGAAGGTAAGTCCAGCACCATTCTGCGTAATGGACGAAATCGAAGCAGCACTTGACGAGGTAAACGTAGATCGTTTTGCACAGTATTTGCGTATTATGAATGACAATACACAGTTTATCCTTATCACACACCGTCGTGGTACAATGGAAGAAGCCGATGTTCTTTATGGTGTTACAATGCAGGATAAGGGTATTTCAAAGCTGTTGTCACTTCGTGCATCAGAGGTTGCATCTAAGCTTAATATGCATTAAAATATAGAAGAAAGGGTGAGGTAAATGGGATTTTTTGATAAAATCAAAAAAGGACTAAAAAAGACAAGAGAGGCTGTTGTAAATCAGATTGACAGTATGCTTAAGTCTTTCACAAAAATTGATGAAGAGCTTTTCGAGGAGCTTGAAGAGCTACTGATAATGGGCGACGTTGGAATGAATACAGCAACAAAAATTACAACAGAGCTAAGAGCAAGAGTTAAAAAAGAGGGTGTAACAGACCCTAACGAGGTTCACAGACTTCTAAGAGAAATTACAGCTGATATGCTAAGAGGTGACGAGGAGCTTAAAATAAGCACCAAGCCTTCTGTAATTCTTGTTATAGGTGTAAACGGTGTAGGTAAAACCACAACAATAGGTAAGCTTGCAAATAACCTAAGACAGCAGGGTAAAACTGTATTGCTTGCAGCAGCCGATACCTTTCGTGCAGCAGCTATAGATCAGCTTGAAATCTGGGCAGACAGAGCACAGTGTGATATTATCAAGCAAAAGGAAGGCTCAGACCCAGCAGCAGTAGTGTTTGACGCTGTTTCAGCAGCAAAGGCAAGAAATGCAGATGTAATCATTGCCGATACAGCAGGCAGACTTCACAATAAAAAGCACCTTATGGGCGAGCTTAATAAGATAAGCAGAATTATAGACAGAGAGCTACCAGACGCAGACAAGGAATTTTTAATTGTACTTGACGCTACAACAGGACAAAATGCAGTAAATCAGGCAAGAGAGTTTAAAAATGCAGCAGGTATAACAGGTATTGTTCTTACTAAGCTAGATGGTACAGCAAAGGGTGGCGTTGTTCTTTCTATTAAAGAGGAGCTTGGCGTACCTGTAAAATATATCGGTGTAGGCGAGCAAATGGACGACCTACAGCCATTCAATGCAGAGGATTTTGCAAAGGCTCTGTTCACTAAAAACGAGGAAGAAAATATATGAAAACTTTTATAATAGCCAGCAATAACGCTAAAAAGCTAAGAGAGCTTAACAGAATACTTCTTCCAATGGGAATAATGGCAAAAACTCCTAGAGAAATGAACATCACATTGGACGATGTAGAAGAAACAGGCACAACCTTTATAGAAAATGCAAGACTAAAGGCAAGAGCAGCACATAAGCTTACAGGCTTACCTTGTATAGCAGATGATTCAGGCTTAATGGTAGACGCATTAAACGGTGCTCCAGGTGTTTATTCAGCAAGATATTCAGGTGAGAATGCCACAGATGAAAAAAACAATGCAAAGCTACTTGAAGAAATGAAGAATGTTCCAGACATACAGCGTAACGCAAAGTTTGTATGCGTTATCTGTTGTATTTTAGAGGACGGCAGAGAAATAATTGCTCACGGTGAATGTGTAGGAAAAATTGCATATAATTTAATCGGTGAGGGTGGCTTTGGCTACGACCCACTGTTTGTAATATCAGGTGGCAAAAGCTTTGCTCAGCTAACAGATGAAGAAAAGGACAAAATCAGCCACAGAGGAAAAGCAATAGGAATTTTAAAGCAACAGCTTCAAAAGTATATGACGGAGGAAAAGTAATGCTTACAAGTAAACAAAGAGCCTACCTAAGAGGTATGGCAAACACAATGGATACTATTTTAATTATCGGAAAAAGTGGTGTTACAGATACAGTAGTAGCACAGGCAGATACAGCCCTGGAGGCAAGAGAGCTTATCAAGGGCAGAGTGCTAGAAAATTCTGACACTACTCCAAGAATAGCTGCTGACGAAATCGCAGAAAAGGTTAATGCCGATGTTGTACAGGTTATCGGCACAAAGTTTGTATTATTCAGACAGAAAAAGAAGGAGTCACAATATAAGCTACCAAAGGCTAATCCAAAGGCTTAATACCTTTTAAAACTTGAATTTGATAATGGAATGTGGGTGATTCACTATGTATTTTTCACTCCGAGTTATTTGTAACCGTAGTATCGTTGAAACTATTAATCAACGAGTGGAAGAACTAACCAATTATCTAAATCTTTCAGATGATTATGCCTTCTTGCCTTATTGGAAAGAGGAAGAGTGTGTTATTTTAGATCTTGGTGCAGAGATAGAGACCCCTCCTAATCGTAGTAAAATTCAACAGTATGTCAAGTACATTTCGGGAACAGATAATATTTCTCAATGTGGTTCATCAAACTATTGGGAATATGAACATTTAAACGATTGGGAATTCGCATATTTTGCTTCCCATGATGAATTACACTCAAATCAAAATGTGGCGTTTGTTGTGTGCGGCATTGACGGCTAATACTAATAGCCAAATCCCAATTTGTTTTTTAAATTATTTGAATTTAGGCTGACAAGAGTTAGAGGAGTTTGATTCAATGCGAAAAAATATTTTTATTTGTATATTTGCACTGGTAGTTATTGTTTTAATGGCTGGCTGTGCTTCTTCTGGCACCAATATGCCAGACCCAGACAAAATTGTACCTCAACGAGATATTCTCATAGAAAATTTAGTGGATAAGGGATATACAATCGAAACGCTTACCACTGTTGAAGGCTCTGATTTAACTGTTGACCGTGTTATGGCTCAAAAAGGAGATAAATATATTGATATAGTATATGGCTTATCAGATGAAGACTCTTCAAAAATTTTTGAGCTATACTGCGAGCTATATCCTGATGATTACTATATTCTGGCTCAAAACGGAAACTATGTTTATTGTGTCAGCGATAAAAAAACCTTCTCAAAGGCAGGCTTTACATCAACAGATAATGTTGGCGAGCAGTATATTAATGGCTAATTTGCTAATTCTAATCTGTTTTTTATTTATTAAATATTATATATTTAGCATAATTACCCAAAAAAAGATAGATTAATTATTTTTCTTTTCTAATTTCATTCTAAATTGATACTTGAAATTACAGTGTTTTTGTGATAAAATAGTATACAATAAAGTAAATATTAAAAGTATAAAGGAGTGGGAAGTAATACAGCCAGTTGCTTGCAGGTGGTTGTATAAAAAACCTACTCCTTTTCGTTTGAAACTAAAACGATGTATAGTCATCACGAAAGGAAGTGCAAAAAATTATGGCAGGAAAGAACACAGTAACAACTGTATGGGAGATTGTAGAGCCTTATGTAAAAGAACTTAACCTTCAGCTATGGGATGTTCGCTTTGTAAAAGAGGGTGCTTGCTGGTATCTTAGAATTTTTATCGACAGCGAAAACGGTATCACTATCGAGGATTGCGAAAATGTAAGCAGAGCTATTGACGAGCCACTTGATATTGCCGACCCAATAAGCGAAAGCTACTGTCTTGAGGTATCTTCACCTGGTGTAGAAAGAGAGCTTACTCGTCCAGAGCATTTTGAGCAGTTTATGGGTGCTGATGTTATGGTTAAAATGATTAGACCTCTTGAGGGTGTTGGCAAGGAGTTTTTCGGAGTACTTTCAAACGCAGATAAAACAACCTGCACTGTTACAACAGAAAAGGGCGAGGTTACATTCAATAAAAAAGACAGCGTTTGGGTAAAGCTAGACGATTTTAGTATGTAAGTTTATTGATTATTAGATATAACCTAAATTTCATATAAGAAAGGTGATTAACAAAATGGATAAATCAGAGCTTTTTAAAGCTATTGCTCAGCTTGAAGAGGATAAGGGAGTACCAGCTGACTATATGTTTGCTCAGATTCAAAAGGCAATCGAGGTAGCAGCAGGTAAAAACTACGGTAATGATGATGTTAGATTTATTGTAGATAAAGAAAAGGGAATTTTTGAGGCTTACCTACAAAAAGAGGTTGTAGAAGAGGTATTCGACAACAATATCGAAATTTCAGTAGAAAAGGCAAGAGAGATTAACCCAAATGCTGTAATCGGTGATTATGTAGGCGTTGAAATGGACACAATGACATTAGGCAGAATCGGTGTAAACGCTGCAAGAAATGTAATCAAGCAGGGTATCAACGAGGGTGAAAAGGGTCAGATTATGCTTGAATTCCAGAGCAAAATCGGCGAATTGGTTACTGCAAATGTAGAGAGAATAGACGCACGCACAGGTAATGCAACAGTAAGAATAGGTAAATCAAGTGCTGTATTGCTTGCAAACGAGCAGGTTGCAGGTGAACAGCTTGTAGAGGGTCAGCTTGTTAAGGTTTATATATCTGATGTTCAAAAGAGAGAAAAGGGTGGCCCAAGAGTTCTTATTTCAAGAACACATCCAGAATTTGTAAAAAGACTATTTGAAACAGAGGTTCCAGAGATTTACGACGGTATTGTTGAGATTAAGTCTGTATCAAGAGAAGCAGGCTCAAGAACAAAAATCGCTGTATATAGTAAGGATAAGCAGGTTGACGCTATTGGTGCTTGTATCGGTACAAGAGGTGCAAGAGTAGGCACAATAGTAGAGGAGCTTAACGGCGAGAAAATCGACATTATCGAGTATGACGAGAATCCAAAGAAGTTTATTGCAGCTGCTTTGTCACCTTCAAGCGTTGTAAAGGTTCAGGTATCAGCAGACGGTACAAAGGTTTGCAGAGTAACTGTACCAGACAGCCAGCTTTCACTTGCTATTGGTAACAAGGGTCAGAATGCCCGTCTTGCTGCTAAGCTTACAGGCTGGAAGATCGATATTCGCCCAGAAAGTGGCTTCTTCGGCGAAGAGGACGATGACTTTGTGCCAGCAGATGATGACGCAGAGCTTATCCCTGTAGCAGAAGAGGCTGAGCCTGTTGCTGAACAGTCTGAAGAAATTGCAGAGGCTGAAGAATCAGCAGAAGCAGAGGTTCAGGAGCCTGTAACAGAGAAGCAGGATGTACTTAAAGAAATTGCAGAAATGGATTTCGAAAGTGCAATAGATGATATTCTTGGCGAAGAGCCAGAAGAAGATTTTTAATATCGGCAATTAAGTCGTTTATATAAAAGCTTTTGCACTAATCTTTGAAAGGTAGTGGTAATATGAAGCAAAAGAAAATACCTCTGAGAAAATGCACAGGCTGTAATGAAATGAAGCCTAAAAAAGAGCTTATCAGAATAGTAAGGTCACCTGAGGTCAAGAATGAAGAGGGAGAAATTGTAGCACCATCTGAAATTTCACTTGATACAACAGGAAAAAAATCAGGCAGAGGTGCCTATGTGTGCAATAATTTAGAATGCCTGCAAAAGGCACAGAAGGCACGCAGATTAGAACGAGCATTCTCCTGCAAAATACCTGAAGAGGTATATACTCAATTGGAAGAAGGAATGAAAAGCCTTGAACAATGATAAACTATTATCCTTTTTGGGATTATGCAGACGAGCAGGTAAAATGACAATAGGTAACGATGCCGTTGTTTATGCTATTATAAATGGTGAATCACAGCTGATATTACTTGTAAGTGATATTTCAGCCAGAACAGAAAAAACTGTTACCGAGGTGGCTCAATCAAATAATATCAGTATTGTAAAGCTTACCAAAGACAAAGAACAGGTAAGCAAGTCACTAGGCAAGCTCACAGCAGTTATGTCTATAAATGATGCAGGGTTTGCAAAAAAAATAATTCAGCTAACAGCAAACGATTAAGGAGGAAAGTTGCTTATGATGGTAAAATATAAACTTAGAGAAGTAGCCAGCGACTTGGGTGTAAAAAATAAAGATGTAATAGATGTTCTTGCTAAATATGTTGGTGGAGAACCAAAAAAGCAGACTTCTGTACTTACAGAGGAAGAATTGAACATAGTTTTTGAATATTTCACACAGAAGAATAATCTTGATAATCTTGATAGCTATTATTCAGCTACAAGCCAGAAGCCAGAGCAGGAAGAAAAGCCAGCTAAAGAGGATAAGCCTGTAAAGAAGAATAATCAGCCTCAGGATAAACCAAAGCAGAATGATAAAAAGCCACAGCCAAAGGCTGACAATAATCAGAAGAAGGATCGCAAGCCTTCAAACGACAAAAAGCCACAGCCAAAGGCAGAAACAAAGGAAAATAACAATCAGTCTGATGATAATAATGTTCAGTTTAAGAACAGAAAAGAAAGAAAAATCGTTGATACTCGTCAGGTAGTTGTTGATGTAGAAAGATACAACGAGAAGTATGACAGACTTGCAAGTGAAAAGATTAAGAGCGAAAATCAGACTGCACACAAGCAGAAGATAAACCAGCGTTCACAGCAAAAGGGCAAGCAGAAGAGAGGCAAAAGAGAAACAGAGCAGGAGCGTCTGAACAGAATTGCAATGGAGCGTAAAAAGAAGCCTATTACAGTTTCTATTCCAGATGAAATCACAGTAAGCGAGCTTGCACTTCGCCTAAAGGCTACTGCTGCAGAGGTTATCAAAAAGCTATTTATGCTTGGTGTAATGGTAACAGTAAACGATACAATCGACTTCGACACAGCTTCACTTGTTGCAATGGAATTCCATGCAAAGGTTGAAAAAGAGGTTGTAGTAACAATCGAAGAAAGAATTATCGACGACAGCGAGGATGACGACAGCAACCTTGTTGAGCGTGCTCCAGTAGTTGTTGTAATGGGTCACGTTGACCACGGTAAAACATCACTGCTAGACGCTATTCGTCACGCAAATGTTACAAAGGGCGAAGCAGGTGGTATTACACAGCATATCGGTGCTTATCGTGTAAATGTAGGCGAAAGAGATATTACCTTCCTTGATACACCTGGTCACGAAGCCTTCACAACAATGCGTGCAAGAGGTGCAATGGCTACTGATATAGCTATCCTTGTAGTTGCAGCCGATGACGGTATTATGCCACAAACAGTAGAGGCTATTAACCACGCAAAGGCAGCAGGAGTATCAATAATTGTTGCTATCAATAAAATGGATAAACCAACTGCAAATCCAGATCAGGTTAAGCAACAGCTTACAGAGCATAACATTGTACCAGAAGAATGGGGTGGCGATGTACCTTGTATTCCTGTATCTGCAAAAACTAAAGAGGGTCTTGATGACCTGCTTGAAATGGTTATCCTTACAGCAGACATTATGGAGCTAAAGGCTAACCCAGACAGAAGTGCTAAGGGTGTAGTTATCGAGGCTAGACTAGATAAGGGTAGAGGCCCTATTGCTACAATGCTTGTACAGAATGGTACACTGAACACAGGTGACATCATAGTTGCTGGTACAACAGTTGGTCGTGTAAGAGCTATGACTAACGACAGAGGAGAAAAGGTTAAGCACGCAGGTCCATCATATCCAGTAGAGATTTCAGGTCTTGACGAGGTTCCAACAGGTGGCGACATCTTCAATGCAGTATCAGACGAGCGTCTTGCAAGAGAGCTTGTAGAGCAGAGAAAGACAAAAGCAAAAGAGGATATGTTTAACGCTCAGACAAAGGTTACACTTGATAATCTGTTCGACCAGATGCAATTAGGTGAGCTAAAGGAGCTTAAGGTTATTGTTAAGGCTGACGTACAGGGCTCAGTAGAGGCTGTAAAGCAGTCACTAGCTAAGCTTACAAACGAAGAGGTAAGAGTAAATGTTATTCATGGTGCAGTTGGTGCAGTTAATGAATCAGACGTTAACCTTGCTAAGGCTTCAAGTGCTATTATCGTAGGCTTTAATGTTCGCCCAGACGCAGTTGCACAGGCAACAGCCGAGCGTGACGGTGTAGAGCTAAGAATGTACAGAGTAATCTACGACGCAATAGAAGAAATCGAACAGGCAATGAAGGGTATGCTTGCACCAAAAACAAGAGAGGTTGAGCTTGGTAAAGCAGAGTGCCGTAATGTTATCAAGATTAAGAGCGTTGGTTTCATTGCTGGTAGCTATGTACTAAGTGGTAAAATAGAGCGTAACGCAATGGTGCGTGTAGTTCGTGACGGTATTGTTATAGCAGAGGATACTATGTCATCACTACAAAGATTTAAAGACTCTGTAAAAGAGGTAGCAGCAGGCTACGAATGTGGTATCGGTCTTGAGCATTTTGCAGACCTTAAAGAGGGCGACATCTTTGAGGTTTACAAGATAGAGGAATACAGAGATTAATATTCCAAGGCGGGCTATTTTTGGTCCGCCTTTTCACCAATCTAAAGAATTATAAATAGATTTATGGAGAAATAAATTATGGCTATTGATAGGGCAGATTGGCATTGGGAAAGTGCTGAAAAGCTATACAGAGAGAAGAACAATATCGTAGGTAACCTTACTAATGAACAAATTAATATGATTTGGTTATATTCAGCTAATCATATAGCTCTTTTCTTAAGATGGATAATAGACCGAGATATGCAAGGCAGTGGCTCCAACAAAGAGGATTGCGACAAGGTAAGAAATGGACAAATGTCTGTTTTAGAGTACTTTTTTAAAAACTGTGACGGCAAGCTTTGGGACGAGGATATCAGAGATGATATCCTACCCTTTGTTAAGTTTTATTATGATGATAACGGATATTATTTTGATGATTATGACGAGTGCTGTCTTGATGACAAGGATAAGCCTTGTTATGGCGTAATAACTAACGATACTGACTATTTAAAGCTTTACAAGAAAATTGATTCAGCCTATAAAAAGTTTTTAACCAAAAAATAAAATTATGTTTTTATAATG
Organism: Acutalibacteraceae bacterium; assembly: GCA_036309525.1. Classification (GTDB taxonomy): domain Bacteria; phylum Bacillota; class Clostridia; order Oscillospirales; family Acutalibacteraceae; genus CAG-964. Next base: position 12,279 of record JAXJTP010000161.1, read on the forward strand.
GCAAACACGTTTAAAGGTTAAAATCTAGGAGGAAAATAATAAGTAATATGAGTAGTAAAATTCTTAAATGGATTCGGCAAAATGCTGTTGCTATTTCACTTTCAATACTTTTTATTATAGTGTATGTTATAAAAGAGATTAATCCACAGGTTAATGATTTGCTAGGGTCTTGTAGCCTGAAATTTATGAATGGTGAATATTACAGATGGATTACTTCTTCATCCTTACATTATGGATTATATCATTTGTTTGGAAATGTAATCGGATTATTAGCTGTTGGTTCTTTAATAAGTCCCTTTATAGGAAAATGGAAAACTCTATTCTTTTTCTATGCTAGTGATTTATGTGCTGGTATTACATTTTCATGGATTGTATCTAGTCCTGAGCCGAATTATGGTGGGGGTGCTTCTGGTGGAATATTTGCACTGATTGCTACACTTATAGTGTGTTATCTTCGTTTTCCAGAGGAATTCAAATGTAAATGGTATAGAGCTGATGTGTTGGCAGTAATAGTCTACTTTTTTATAGCAAATGATAATTGGTCATCTGTTTTAACACATATGTTTGGATTTTCTTATGGTATAGTATTATCCTTTATTTTTATTGTTTTTAACTTAATAAAAAAACCTAATAGTAAAATTGATAATAAATTATATAATTCAGTAAATTCTAATTTATCAAACAAAATTTAGGAGGAAAATAAATGGCAGGATTCAGAATGGGCAGAACAACCGAAGATGTAAGAAGAGAGCTTACAGCAATACTTCGTGAAATGAAAGACCCAAGAGTAAGCGACGCAATGATCAGCGTTGTAAGAGTAGAGGTAACAAACGATTTATCATATTGCAGTGTTTATATAAGCTCTATGTACGGTATGGAAAAGAGCAAAGAGGCTGCAAAGGCACTAAAAAATGCAGCAGGCTATATAAGAAAGGAGCTTGGTAGCAGACTAAAGCTTCGTCACGTACCAGCACCATTATTTTACGCTACAGATTCTATCGAATACAGTGCAAATATAAATAAACTACTGTTGGATTTAGATATTCCAGAAGAGGACGAGACTGATGAAACAGATGAATAATCTAAACGAGGTTGCAGAGCTTTTAAATAATAACGATGGCTATGCAATTTTAACACATCAATTCCCAGACGGTGACACACTAGGCTCAGCCTATGCACTATGCGAAATGCTACAGCAAAAGGGTAAAAAAGCCAAGGTCCTTATCAATGGTACTATGCCTGCTAAATTCGCTTATCTTGAAGCAGGCATAGATAAAACAGATTTTGAGCCTGAAGCTATAATCAGCGTAGATGTAGCAGACAGTAAATTATTAGGTGAGCTAGAGATATACACACCTCAGATAAAGCTTGCAATAGACCACCACGAAACACACAAGGAGTTTGCAGAAAGCTACTATGTTAAATGCTCAGCCTCAAACTGTGAAAATATCTTTGAGCTAGGCAATGTGTTAGGTATCACCTTTACAAAAACTATTGCAAATGCTATATACACAGGCGTAGTTACAGATACAGGCTGTTTCAAGTTTACAAATACAACAGTAGAAACACACCTTATCGCTGCAAAGCTTATGGAATATGGCTGTGACGCACATAAAATAAATAAAGCAATGTTCGACACTGTTTCAAAGAACAAAAAGGCTCTTGAGTCCTATGTAATAGGTAATATGCAGTATTTTCATAATGATGAGGTTGCATTTGCCTATACTACAAAGGAAATTCTACAACGCTTTGATATTACAGAGGATCAGGTAGAGGGTATCTCTGCAATTCCTCGCACAATCGAGGGTGTAAAGGTTGGTATAACTCTAAGAGAAAAGGACGAAACAACCTTTAAGGTTTCTATAAGAAGCAATGAAGGTATCTGTGCTAACGAAATATGTGCAAGATTTGGTGGTGGTGGTCATAAGGCTGCTGCTGGCTGTGCAATAGAGGGTACAGTTGAACAGGTAAGAGATACACTTCTTCCTGTTGTTTATGAGTTTTTAGAAAAGTAGGTCTATCTATGGATGGAATAATAGTTATAAATAAACCCGAAAAATTTACTTCGTTTGATGTTGTAGCTGTAATGCGTGGTGTAGCTAAAACTAAAAAGGTAGGGCATACAGGCACACTGGATCCTATGGCAACTGGTGTTCTACCCTTGCTTTTTGGTAACGCAACAAAGGCACAATCATTATTACCTGATAGCAGTAAAGAGTATATTGCCGAATTTAAGCTAGGTATTACTACCGATACTCTTGATATATGGGGTACGGTTAAAGAGAATAAGCCTGTTTCTATATCGGTATCCGATATAGAAAACCTCTTACCTGAGTTTACTGGCGATATTTTACAGCTACCTCCAATGTATTCAGCAGTTCAAAAGGACGGTAAAAGACTCTACGAGCTAGCCAGACAGGGAATAGAGGTAGAGCGAGAAAAGCGTTCTGTAAATGTAAGTACTTTAAAGCTTTTAGATTACGATGAAGCCTCAAATACGGGCAAGCTATTGGTTTCTTGCTCAAAGGGCACATATATTCGCTCATTAATAGATGACATCGGTGCAGAGCTTGGCTGTGGTGCAGTTATGACATCACTTTGCAGAACATCTGCCTGTGGCTTTACACTTGAAAATGCTATTACAATCGAAGAAGCAAAGGAGCTTGCAAGCTCAAATAGCTTAAATAGTGTTTTGCATAGCGTAGAGGGTGTATTTACGCCTTACAGACAGGTAGTAGTATCTCAACCACAGGCAAAACGCTTTTGTAATGGTGGGCAGTTGGATTTATCAAGGCTAAAAATTAAAAGCCTTGCAGATGGCGAAATCATAAGAGTTAAGACTCAAGAAAATAAATTTATAGGCTTAGGTAAAGCTGATTTTAGTAATAACTGGTTATCTATATATAAATTATTCGATAACAGCATATAAACTATATCGGGTAACGATATAGTTTATATGCTAAAGCTTCCACAAAGGAGGGATTTTTTTGAAAACTGGTATAGTTTTAGAGGGTGGAGGAAAAAGAGGTATCTACGTTGCTGGTGTTTTAGATGTTCTTTACGAGCATAATATTTTCCCAGATGGCGTTATTGGTACATCAGCAGGTGCAGTAAATGCGTGTTCATACGTATCAAAGCAGTACGAAAGAAATCTTCGTTATAATATAAGATTTGCAAAAGAAAAAAATTATATGAGCCTTTATTCTTTAATAACTACAGGTAATGTAGTAAACACAGAGTTTGCATATAATTTATTGCCTAATAAGCTTGAGCCATTCGATTACGAAGCATTTGAACATTCAGGTATAGATTATTATGTAACCTGTAGTAATCTTGAAACAGGTAAGGCAGAGTACATAAAATGCGATACTCTGCGTGGCAATAAGATAGATTACCTAAGAGCCTCTGCGTCATTACCCTATGTTTCACAAATAGTAGAAATAGATGGTTTAAAGCTTTTAGACGGTGGAATTTGCGATAGTATTCCACTAAAGGCTTTTCAGAATATGGGCTATACGAAAAATCTTGTGGTTCTTACACGACCAAAGGGCTATATGAAACAGCCAGAAAACAATATGCTTGCACAGCTTTACTACGGTAAATATCCTAAATTCATTACTGCAATGAAAAACAGATATGCTGTCTATAATAAAACAATTAAATACATAGAGGAGCAGGAAAAGCAAGGCAATATACTTGTAATGCGACCAAGTAAGTATATAAATGTAGGCAGAATGGAGCAAAACCCAGACGTTATAAAGGCTATGTACGAGCTAGGCAAAGCCGATGCAAACAAAATGCTTCAAGAGATTTCTTTATTTCTAAAATAATTAATTAATAAATAGAGAGTGTGTGATAATGTGCAGTTAATTAAGAATTTTATCAGAATAATTGTACTTGTGTTAGCAACACTAATTTTACTTACAGGCTGTACAGCTGAAAGCAAGGAGGAGCCTATGACTGAATACAAAAGCGTTTCTTCACAAGAAGCTAAAGAATTAATGGATAGCGAAGATTCATATATAATTCTTGATGTAAGAACAGAGGAGGAATACGCTGAGGGTCACATAAAAAACGCTGTTCTTATACCAGATTACGAGATAGCTGAGAGAGCAGAAAAGGAATTAACTGATAAGAATCAGCTGATTTTAGTTTATTGCAGAAGTGGCAGAAGAAGTAAAATCGCCTCTGATATTTTGGTTTCTTTGGGTTATACCAATGTTGTAGAATTTGGTGGAATTATTGATTGGCAGTATGACATAGAAAAGTAAAAAACAGCAGATTTCAAACTGATTTTTGTTTGAAATCTGCTGTTAAATTTATAACCACATTGACAGTATTATATGTTAATGAGTATAATGTAAAGAAATAAAGCGTAGCTATATTATGCTAAAATAGAAATGTGAAATCATAATGAAAATGGTAAAAAGAGTATTACTTCTGATACTAAGTACAGATATTTTAACAGGAATGTGTGGATGTATAGGATTTAATCGACAATCCTATTCTGATGTAATGGTTGAATACCTTAACGAAAAGTATGATGACGATGAATTTGAATATTTATCTCCATTTGGTGGTGGAGCAGGTGCTAGCTATAAGCAGATTATATGTTCATCTGAAAAATACCCAGATGAAGAGGTTTCTGTTTTATTTGATATTGATGAAGACGGAAATAAAATCATCAAGGATAATTATTTGGCTATAAAATATAAAGAACAGGTTATAGAGTTACTTGATAAAATTTTAACTGAATGCTTTGAAACTGATCATTTATTGTTTTATGATGTAAATATGTACAGCTTTACAGACAATTCAACACAAGACACAGCCTTTGAAGAATTTATTTCAACAGCTTCCTCTTATATTACCTTTACTGCTGTTATTAATAGCGAATACGAGGTTGATCGTGACTATGTTGAGCGTATCGTGCAAAAAAGTTTGTTGAAAATGGCTTTTGCTGTCGCATTGGAGTAATTTATTTTGACGGAGGTACTGGTAGCTATGACGGGCTTGAATCAACAGAGCTAAGTGGCTATGGTTATAGAAAGGACTATAAAGAATGCTTTGATTTTGATATGGAAACAAATGAATATTTTTCAAAAAGCAAATGGAGAGAAAAATAGTAGAATTTTCAAACAATATGGCAAGCTGGTACAGCTTGCTAATTTTAAAATAATTATGAACTTTGTTGAAAAAATGAATTAATTAAATTATAATGGTGCTGTAATACTGATAACTGTTTATATAGGTTTAGTATAGAGTGTTATCGTTGAGTGAGGAGTGATACTGTGAGCAACAGAGCCAGACAGGCTAAAAATGACGATAAACAACAGCGTATTGTAGAAAGGCAGATAAATCGCAGAAGAAAGCGAAAGAAAGAAATAAAAAAGGCTAAAGCAAGAAAGCAATTAATATCGGTTTCTATTTTAGCTGTAGCTATTTTGATTGTTGTAGTCGTTGCTTCGTCCTGTATAAATAATATGATCAAGTCAAATAAGGCTACAAATAAAGAAGACTCGAAAGCGATTGAAAGCATAAATCAAAATTCAGACACAGGCTCTGATGTTAATGATATTCCCGATAATGGCGAAAACGGATATTTAACAAAGCAGGGTATCTACATATGGAATAATAAAGCATTCGAAACCTTTAATTCCACAGAGGACACAGCAAAGTCATACGCAGGTGCAATTTCTCACTACAAGAAAAAGCTAGGTGCAGATATAAATGTGTATAATCTGCTTGTACCTACACATACAGCCTTCGGTTTACCAGAACGACTTGAAAAAACAGTTCCATCAACAGATCAGAAAAAATATATAAACACAGTTTTTAAAAGCTATTCTTCAACGGTTAAGGCTGTTAATGTTTATGATACCTTTGAAGAAAAGAAGCACGAGTATATTTATCTTAACACAGACCATCGCTGGACATCCTTAGGCTCGTACTATGCATATCAGGAATTTTGCAGTGTTGCAGGTGAATCGCCTATTAAAATATCTGATCTAACCTTAAATAATATTCCAAATTTTATTGGTACACTTTATTCTTCATCAAAGGCAGAGGCACTTAATAATAATCCCGATACAATAACATACTACGATATGCCCGAATCCTATACTATGAGCATACTGAAAAAAGGCTCTACAAAATGGAGCGAATACAGAAGTATGTATAATGAGGGAGTAAACAATTACAACATCTTTATGTATGGAGATAATCCAGTAACTAAGATAATAAATGACAATGAAAAGAACGGTAAAAAAATATTGGTTATTAAGGATGCTTACGGAAATGCCTTTGTTCCTTGGTTGATAAACAATTATGATGAGGTTCACGCAATAGATTTCAGAAGCTATAACGGCAATGCAATATCCTATTGTGTTCAAAATGATATAACCGATGTTCTATTTATCAACAGTACAGTAAGTAGCTCTGTAACAACACAAATTGATAAAATGAGTGCATTATTTGCATAAAAATTCATTCGAGCTCAAAGGCTAGAAATTTTTCTAACCCTTGAGCTCATTATTTTTATCTAAAAAAACATAGCAACCGTAATAACACTCATAATTGCACCAGTTAGGTCTGCAAGCAATGCACACGGTATTGTATAGCCTGTTTTAGTTATGTTTACACAGCCAAAGTATGTAGCAACGGTATAAAAGGTAGTTTCAGTAGAGCCCATCATAACGCTTGCTACTCTGCCAGCAAATGAATCAGCTCCGTTTTGAGTTAATATATTATCAAGTATAGCAAGAGAACCACTGCCACTTATAGGTCTTAATAAAGCCATAGGGATAACCTCAACAGGAAAGCCCACAGCACTGCAAACAGGTGATAAAAGCTCTCCTAATGTGTTAAAAATTCCACTGCTTTGTAAAAGAGTTACCATCATTACTAAGCCTATTATTGAAGGTGCTATTTTAAGCGTTGTTTTCAAGCCTTCAAGAGCACCCTCTGCAAAAATCAAAAAAACCTCCTGCTTTTTTATCAGCCCTGTAAAAATGATAATTCCCATAATAAAAACGATAGATGTTGAGGCTATATATTCCATAAAATCACCTCTTTAAAGCTATAATACCACAGATTTTAACAGAGATTATTCCTACAAGTAATGCACATATTGAAGAAATCCATATACAAGGAGCAATTTCCATTGGTGCAGAGCTACCCTTAGCAAGCCTTAAAGCAACAATCGTTGTCGGTACAAGCTGAATAGAAGAGGTATTCATAACAATAAAGGTAGCCATACTGTTGTTGATTTTGTTTTCGCCAGTGTACATACCCGAAATAGCTTTTAGCCCTGCTGGTGTAGCTGCGTTGCCCAAACCGATAAGATTAGCTGTAATATTCGTACTAACAGCGTCCATAACCTTGCTGTCGTTTTTATAGTCACTGAATAACAGCCTTAGCACAGGATTAAACAGCATACTAAGTGCCTTTGTAATCCCACATCTATCAGCTATTGCCATAACGCCACTCCATAGACTTATTGTGCCTGCAAGTGTAAGCAAAAGGTTTATAGACGCTTCACCACTGTTTAATAAAGCACCACCAATTTCATTACCCTTGCCAGTAATCACCGAAAATACAATAGAAATAAGTATAAGTATAGCCCAGATATAATTCATCATATTTATACACCTATATAGATAAAATACAATTTAGTTACAAATGTAAAATGATTGTTACATAATATTGACATAATAACCATTTTTTGGTAAAATAATGACATTGAGAGGAACATAGAGGGAAAGAAAAAATATAAGTTTAAAATTTATGGAAGAAAAAAGGAGAATAATAATGGAGAAAACAGCTAAGAGAAAAATGGGTCAGGTATGTACTGTTGACGGACTTGGCAGAATAGTAATACCATCACTAATGAGAAAAACATATAATATGGAGAAAAACGAAGATATTGAGCTTATAATGCTAGAAGAGGGTATTTTAATGCGTAAATACCAGCCAGGCTGTATATTTTGTGGTAATATATCAAATATAACAATGTTTAAAGACCGTGTAATATGTCGTGATTGCTTACACGAAATGGCTGAGCACGAGCATAAATAATTTAAATACAATATATTATATTTAATTCGTTTTTAAAAAATTACAAAATAAATAATGGGGTAGAGTAAAAAAGCAACATCAGTTACCATACGGTAGTTTAACTGATGTTGCTTTTTAGCTTGTGATAAATTTCTAACACCCTTTAACCGAATATATCCCAGTGTAAATGAATATCTATATATTACCTTAAAAATGAAAGGATAATATTTATGATATTAAAAATCAAAGGCAATAAAATGTGGTTTTCAGCAGTAAGTATGCTTATAATTGTTGCAGTTATAGCTACCATTGCAAGAATAGCTTCACCAAAAACAAATTATACTTTTACAAAAAACAAAAATCCTTACACAGTAACGCCTGCTGTAAATACAGTAACAATAGAAAATATGCGAGGTGTATGGGTGCCATATATGTCGCTAGACACAGGAGAATATACAGAGGCTTCATTTAAGGAGAATTTCAACAAAATAGTTGAAACAGCAAAAAGCAATAAAATGAATACGCTTATAGTTCATATCAGACCTTTTTCAGATGCATTGTATAAGTCAGAAATTTTCCCAACCTCACATATTATATCGGGTGAGCAGGGGAAAGAGGTAGAATTTGATGCCTTAAGCTATATGCTTACTACTGCACACGAAAACGCTTTAAAGCTTCACGCATGGATAAATCCATACAGAATAAGCCTGTCAGACACACCTGACAATTTATCGGAAAATAGTATTATACATACACTTGAGGGAGCCGACATAATTGAATATGATGGTGGTAAATATATTAATCCTTCAAGCAATAACGGTAAAAGGCTGATTATACAGGGTGTAAAAGAGGTTGTAAAAAAATATAAGGTAGATGGTATACAGTTTGACGATTATTTTTATCCAACACCAAATACAGAAATTGACCGTGTTTTCTATGAAGACTACTTAGAAAATCTTGACAGTGAGTGCGTACCTCTTACACAATTTGAGTGGCGTAGAGCAAATGTAAATATGCTTATAAGCAGTGTGTACAGCTGTATAAAAAAAGTAAATCCAAATATGATTTTCGGTATATCGCCCCAATGTAATATAAATAACTGCAACGAAATAGGTGCAGATGTTGAGCTATGGAGCAATAGCTATGGCTATGTAGATTATATCTGTCCACAAATTTATGTAAACTTTGAGCACAGCACAACTCCATTTGATAAAAGCTTCAAGGAGTGGCTAGAAATTACAAAGAGCAAAAAAGTAACGCTTTGTGTAGGCTTAGCACTTTACAAGGCAAACAGCGATTACGATAACGGTAGCTGGAGGAATAGTAACGATATTTTAAAAAAGCAAATAGAGCTATGCAAGGCTAATGGAGTAGATAATTATATGATATATGATATAGATTACTTTAATAGCGAAAATACAAGTAAAGAGGTAGAAAATGTAATGTCGGTGCTTTAGCCTAAGCTAAAACACCGACACATCTGTTTTTATCTGCTTCTGTTATTTTTACATTTAAAATCTGATTGCTTATATCCATGTCACACTTAACAATTACCTGTGTGTAATTCATTGTATGACCTTCATAATAGCCATTTTTTTCTCTCTCAAAAAGTACAGGCTCTGTTTTGCCGATTTGTGATTGCAAAAATTCCTCCTGAGTTTTGGTTGTAAGGTCTATCATTTGTTTTGAACGAATATTTTTAACGCTTTCAGCTACCTGATTTTCAGCCCTGTCTGCAACAGTGCCAGGTCTGCGTGAATATGCAAAGGTATGAACCTTTGCAAAGGCTACCTTTTTAGCAAATTCAAGCGATTCATTAAATTCCTCGTCTGTTTCACCAGGGAATCCAACCATAATGTCAGTTGTAATTGCACAGTTATCAAAGGCTTTTCTAAGGTTTTCTACTATTTCGTAATATTCGTTAGTGTTGTAGTGTCTGTTCATTCTTTTTAGTGTTGCGTCACAGCCACTTTGCAGGGATAAGTGAAATTGTGGGCAAAGCTTAGGTTGCTTAGAAATTCGTGCTATTGTAGCCTCGTCCATTCTTTCAGGCTCTAACGAGCCAAGTCTTACACGCTTTATTCCGTCAACTGCACACGCAGTTTCAATAGCATCAGAAAGATCCATTCCAAATTCCTGACCATAAGCAGACAGGTTAATTCCTACAAGAACAACCTCCTTAAAGCCCCTTTTGCTTAGTACCTCAATTTCGTTTTTTAGCTCATCTAATGGCTTAGAACGAACTCTTCCACGAGCATAAGGTATAATACAGTAAGAGCAAAATCTATTACAGCCGTCCTCAATTTTTACAAAGGCACGGGTTCTTTCTGTAAAATTATTTATGCTCATACTTTCAAAATCATCGCCTGTTTCGTGCTTGCTTATATTAATAATGCGTACACGATTAGTTAAATATTGCTGTATGGTCGAAACAAGAATACTTCTTGATTTATTTCCTAAAATAATATCAGCCTCAATAAATCTTTCGTCCTCAGGGAATGCCTGTGGTAAACAGCCTGTAAGCACTAAAACAGCCTGTGGATTTTCTCTTTTAATTCTATGCATAAGCTTTACAGCCTTGCTGTCGCTTGCAGATGTAACAGTACAGGAATTTATAATTATAATATCTGCATCGTTATATTCCTTTGTATAATCAAAACCACTGTTAACAAGATTTTCGTGCATAATTTGTGATTCGTATTGATTAACCTTACAGCCCAGTGTGAATATATAAAACCTCATAAATTTAAACCTCTATTGATTAAAATTACATTATTTGTCTTAAATGTTTAATGATTGTCGTTATTGTGAAGAAAAATATCTTTAAATATTGATTTTAGATAAAAAAAGTGTTAAAATATTGTTAATATTAAATAAGGGGAAATGAAAATGTATTCAACAACAATTTATATACCAGATATTGCTACTGCAAGACGCTTTGTTGAGATAGCAGAGAGATACCCAGATATAACAATGTCTATTAAAAGCGATAATCTTGAGATAGACCCACATTCTATTATGGGTGTACTTAGCCTTGACCTTAACAAAAAGCTTACTCTTGAAACTGTAGATAAGGTAAGTGAGGAGTTTAAAAGAGATTTAATTCCTTTTATGGCTCACCCTGACGAAGACTAATATACAATTAAGTATACGGTTTATAAACCGAAAAGTCAATATTTACGCCACTGCTCAAGGTGGCTTTTTTAAAGCGAAAAAATGGCAATTAAGCTATGTTTATACATAGCTTGATTGCCATTTTTATTGTTTGATGTACCATATTAAAGATAGAAAAAGCCATAATATTACAAGAGGTTTAACAACCTATAATATCCTTCAAAATTCAAATAGCTACAGTAATGTATTTATATTTGAATATTTTGTAAAATAAATGATAATTTACGAAGCTTAAAACTATATAGCTTGAATTGAATTTTTATAAATGATATAATTTTTTCAGCTTAATTTACAAAAAATAGGAGATAAAATATGTCAGAAAGCTTAAAACGATATAATCCCGACATAAAAAAGGGGCTTACAACTGCACAGGTTGAGGAGCGTATAAAAAGTGGTGATTATAATAAAGCAAGCAATTTAAAAACAAAATCATTTGCTGATATTTTACGTGATAATGTATGCACATTATTTAACCTTATAAATTTAATTCTTGCAGTTGCTGTTTTTGCAGTGGGTTCATATAAAAATGCTCTATTTATGATAATTATTTTCCTTAACGCTTTAATAGGAACAATTCAGGAGCTAAGAGCTAAAAAAACTATTGATAAGCTCTCAATAGTAAGTGCAAAAAAGATAAAAGCGTTGAGAGATGGCAATATTTGCGAAATAGGAACAAACGATATTGTGCTTGACGATATAATTCTGCTTTCTCAGGGTCAGCAAATTCCTACAGATTGTATTGTTGTTGATGGTTGCTGTGAGGTAAACGAATCGCTACTTACAGGAGAATCCGACGCTGTATATAAATGTAGTGGAGATACACTGATTTCTGGTAGCTTTATCGTAAGTGGTAGCTGTACAGCAAAAGCTGATAAGGTAGGCGATGATAACTATGCTTCGCATATATCCAACAGTGCAAAATATGTAAAAAAAATAGACTCCCAGATTATGAGTGCAATTAAATTTATAATAAAAACAATGTCCATTGTTATATTCCCTGTGGGAGCTTTGCTGTTCTGGCGACAATATATGGCTACCAATTATAGCGATATTACAGACGCAGTTGTTTCAACGGTTGCAGCTTTAGTGGGTATGATACCCGAAGGACTTGTGCTTTTAACAAGCACTGTTCTTGCTGTTGGTGTAATGCGTTTATCAAAGCAAAGGGTGTTAGTGCAAGAAATGCACTGTATCGAAACCCTTGCAAGGGTTGACGTATTATGTCTTGATAAAACAGGTACTATAACAGAGGGCTGTATGGAGGTAATTGAAACAAGAACAACACCTCAATTCCAAAACAGAGATATTGACAATATTTTAAACGCAATTGCAAAATATTCCACCGACAACAACACTACAATTAATGCAATTAAGGATAAATTTACAGGCAACACAAGCTTTGTTGCAAAAAATGCAGTAGCCTTTTCGTCAGAAAGAAAGTGGTCGGGCATAAACTTTGGCGAAGCTGGTACATTTGTATTGGGTGCAGGGGAGTTTATTTTTAATTCGGTTAACCCTCAGATAGCTGAATTAATTGCAGATATTCCAAAGGGGTACAGGATTCTTACTATTGCTTATTCAGACAATGATTTCAATAACAGAGAGCTACCCGAAAAGCTTGTGCCAGTGGGTGTTGTTATTCTGAAGGATAAAATAAGAAAAGACGCAAAAGCAACACTTGAATATTTCGATAAGCAGGGAGTAGCCTTAAAGGTTATATCAGGAGATAATATAGAAACAGTTTCAGCCATAGCGTCTGACGCAGGCTTAAAAAATGCTGATAAGGTTATAGACGCAACAACTCTAAAAACAGAAGAGGATATTTATAACGCTGTCGAGAAATATTCCGTATTTGGCAGAGTAACACCAAATCAGAAGCTACAAATGGTACAGGCTTTAAAAAAGCATGGTCATACAGTGGCAATGACAGGTGACGGTGTTAATGATGTACTTGCACTTAAAGAGGCAGATTGCTCAGTAGCTATGGCAAGTGGTAGCGAGGCTGCAAGATGTGTTTCACAGCTTGTACTGCTTGATTCTAACTTTTCATCTATGCCAAAGGTAGTTGCAGAGGGCAGACGCTCAATAAATAATATTCAGCGTTCAGCCTCATTATTTTTAGTAAAAACTGTATTTTCAACATTGCTTTCTGTAATATTTGTATTCTACGGTGAATCATATCCGTTTATGCCAATACAAATGACATTAATAAGTGCCTTCTGTATTGGATTCCCGTCCTTTGTGCTTGCACTTGAGCCTAACGAAAACAGAATCGAAGGCAATTTCTTGCTCAATATTTTTAAACGAGCCATACCAGGTGGTGTTACAGTAGCATTATCTGTTGTGCTTGTAACAATAGTTGGTAGCATATTTAATCATTCAGAGGAATTTACATCTACTCTTGCTGTAGCTGTAACAGCATTTATAGGCTTAATGGTAGTTTATAAAACAAGCCTTCCATTTAATTTAATCAGAACAATTATGTTTTCTATAAGTGTTGGTGGTATGGTATTGGGGGTTGTATTCTCAAGGAACTTTTTCTGCAACACACTTAAAATAGAAAACTTCTTCGGTTTTGTAAATATGAGTATAGAATTTCTGATATATTTCGCTATCTGTTCAGCGTTTGCATTATTATTGTTTATGCTATTTAATTTTACTGCTGACAAGCTCAAACACACTAAACTAAAAAAATAATTTTATGGGAGGTAAAAATGAATATAGAATTCAGATTAGCTAATATTGATGATTTACAGAGCGTTTTAGAAATATTTAATAATGCTACAAATGCTATGAATAGCAAGGGTATATATCAATGGGATAATATTTACCCAAATGCTGATATTCTATCCTTAGATATTAAAAAAGAACAAATGCACCTAGCTGTTTCTGAAAATGAAATTCTATCTGCATTCGTTATTAACTCTGAATGTGATGATGAATATAAAAAAGTAAAATGGAATTATCCAGATTTACCATATATAGTTGTTCATAGATTATGTGTAAATCCCGAATATCAGAATATTGGCATAGGAATGAAATCTATGCTTGAAGCTGAAAGTATAGCGAAAAACAACGGTGTAAAAGCAATCAGACTTGACGCTTTTACAGAAAATCCTGTTGCATTAAGCTTGTATGAAAAGCTAGGCTATAGCATAGCAGGCTATGCCGATTGGCGAAAAGGCAGATTTGCTTTAATGGAGAAAAAGCTATAAATATATAAAGGAGTAGAAAAAATGGATTGGTTTTTAAATGAAAATGAGCTTGCAAAGCAAGGCTATAAAAGTATATGTGGAGTAGACGAAGCAGGCAGAGGCCCACTTGCAGGCCCTGTGTGTGCAGCTGCTGTTATTCTTAAACCGAATGATATAATAGAGGGTGTAAACGACTCTAAAAAGCTAACAGAAAAAAAGCGAGAAAAGCTATATGATATTATAAAGGAGCGTGCAGTAGCATATAGCATAGCATTTGCTACAGTAGAAGAAATTGAAGAATTGAATATACTTAACGCAACTATGCTTGCTATGAAAAGAGCAGTTGAGGGCTTATCAGTGCCAGCTGACTATGCAATAATAGACGGCAACAAAACACCAGCTTTGCAAATCCCTTGCAATTATGTAATAAAGGGCGACGCTAACTCTATGTCAATAGCCTCAGCCTCAATACTTGCAAAGGTAACAAGAGATAGATTGCTTTTAGAATACGCAGAGCAATATCCAGAATATCAGTTTGAAAAGCATAAGGGCTATGGTACAAAGGCACATAGAGAAGCATTGCTGGAATACGGTCCTTGCCCTGTACATAGACCTTCGTTTTTGAAGAAGATACTAAATAAATAATATGGCAGAAAAAACAGAAAAAAGAATTGCAGGCGATATTGGCGAAACCTACACCTGTGATTATCTGGTAAGTAATGGCTATGAAATTATAAGCAGAAACTTCAACTGCAAATATGGTGAGCTTGATATAGTAGCTGTAAATGATAGGTATATTGCTTTTGTAGAGGTAAAAACAAGACACCAAAACCCTATGGTAAGACCCTGTTTGGCTGTTAATAAAGCTAAACAGATAAAAATTATGCGTACAGCATATATTTTTCTTAAAGAACATAATATTAAGCTTCAGCCAAGATTTGATATTTCAGAGGTTTACCTAAAAAGAAATACAAATAAGCTATACAGCATAAATTATATAAAAAATGCATTTATTCAGGAGGCAGGCTATGAATATTTTTGATTTGCACTGCGACACACTTTTTAAAGCAAACGAAAAAGCAGGCTCAATTATTGATAACGACTATGAGTTTTCGTTCAAAAAGGCTTTAAAATATAATAAATATACTCAGGTAATGGCTGTTTGGATACCCGACGAATACCGTTTAGAAAACGCCGAAAAGCTGGTAGAGCAATGCTATACTCTTTTACAGCAGGAGCTTGCTAAAAGTAACGAGTTTAAACAGATTACAGATTTTTCAAAGCTCTGTGATTACGGAATAATTTTAGCAATAGAGGGTGGATCAGCACTTGCAGGTAAGCTTGAAAACATCAAAAAATACAGAGAAATGGGTGTACGTTTTTTAACACTTACATGGAATGGTTCAAACGAAATTGGTGACGGCATAAAATGCGAAAATCCAAAGGGCTTAACTGACTTCGGAAAAAAAGCAATACCATTGCTTGAAAAAAACGGAATTATCATAGATGTTTCTCACGCAAGCGATCCTCTTTTTTGGAATGTTGCAGAGCTTGCCCAAAAGCCATTTGTAGCAACTCACTCAAATTCAAGAGCATATTGCTCACATATGCGTAACCTTACAGACGAGCAATTTAAGCATATATGCAAAATCGGTGGAATAGTAGGACTTAACTTCCACAGATTTTTCCTAGAAGATGAAGGAAAAGCAGACTTTTCACATATCCAAAAGCATTTAGAGCATTTTCTTTCATTAGGTGGCGAAAATGTGGTAGCATTAGGTAGCGATTTTGATGGTGCCGATATGCCAGAATGTATAAAGGGTGCAGAAAGTATGGCAGATTTATATGAATATCTGCTTTCAAAGAATTATAACGAAGCCTTGCTTGAAAAGCTATTTTATAGTAATGCAGTTGAGTTTTTGAAGAAATATGATTTAATATAAATATATTATGAGGTGTATAAAAATGGAGCTGACACAAGAACAATATAATCAAATATTTAGTGGAATTGATACAGAATATATAACAAAATATTAAGATAGCTTTATTTAGCTTGTATTAGGAAAGTAAGGGTGATGAATTTTATGACTGTTCAAAAATATCCTTTAAATATATATCTTTATAAAGGTGAAAATCGTATTTTATTTATACCACTTATTCGTCATGAAGGTGGTTTTTCAGAATTTTCAAGCCACACTTATGTTATTAATGACACTGATTGTAACAGTAAAAATATTGGTAATACTATTTGTGAAGCTATCCAATTTATAATAAATAGTCCTCTTTCTGACTCAACCCCCATAGAAAGAGAGTCAAAGCATGTACGACTAAATAATTCTCGATATAAAAGTGAAGTTTCCTTTTGGAGAAATAACCTTTCTGCCCGTATTCGTGTATTTGAAGATGGTCATTATGTGATTTACTCCATTAAAAGGTCTGATAAATATAATCTTAGATACGATAAAATTATACGAGAAATAACTCTTCAAAAAGAAGCCAAAGCTGAAGATTTAGGACAAGCCTTAATTGACGTATTTTCTGCATTAGAGGAATATTATAAAGAGCATCCAAGCAAGAAGATTGAAAGATATCCAAAGGAGAATATCGAGCTTTTATGTGGCTCTACTCTTACATTTCAAACTCCTAAAAATTCTCACTTTGTAGATAGCAATGATTGTAGTGCAGGCGAGATTTACAAATGCTATTCCTATATTCCAAATGAAAGCTCCGACTCATCAGCAGAATTTTTCCTAAGTATGGCTGGTGAGCTTGATTGTGATTTATCAACAGAAAATATTAGAAATTGCTTTGAGGAATATAATGGCAAAGCAGATTATTTTGAGGTTAGCAACGACAAGCTTGGTATTTTCACTCTTAAAGCTGAAATGAAAAACAAATCTGTACATAAAATTTCATATTATTTGCAAATTGATGACGATGAAATTTTAGAATGTAGTATGGAGGTACATCAGCCAAACAGAAGAAAAAAGGTTGACGAAAAGCTGACAGCTCTATTTCAGCAATTTGCTTTAAGCTGTGCTTTGACATTATCAGAGTAGAGCCTATAAACCATATTTAATAATTTGTAAGCTGTATGTATAGAAATAAGGTTGTTAATATATAGCTTTATTTAATCCTTAAAATTTAAAATTATATGGTAGATTTTCCAAAAAACGCACGAAAAATCCATTTTTTCTACCGTATATATTTGACATTTGAAATTATTTGTTATATATTATAGGGTAGAAGAAATTTGTAAGAGAGGTATTCTTTATGAACTATAACAGTACTACAAGCAAAGACATAGTTGTTTCAGCTGCTCAGGCTATTTCTCAGGGTATTTCTAATGACGGTGGTTTGTTTGTACCAATGGAAATTCCTAAGTATAGCAAGGATGATTTTGACGCTATGCTAAAGATGGATTACAAGGGCAGAGCAAAGAAGGTAATTGCAGACTATCTTTCAGATTTTACTGCTGAAGAGGTTGCACATTGTGTAGATAACGCTTACACAGTTGAAAAATTCGGTGGAGAGAATCCTGCACCAATGGTTACAGCTAAGCTAAACGGCAACGAAATGAATATTCTTGAGCTTTGGCATGGTCCAACATCAGCCTTTAAGGATATGGCTCTTCAGATTTTGCCATATTTCCTTACAAAATCTCTTGCAAAGAAGTACAAGGGTAAAGAGGCTGTTATTCTTGTTGCTACATCAGGCGACACAGGTAAGGCTGCACTAGAGGGCTTTAAGGATGTTGACGGTACAAGAATTATTGTATTCTATCCACAAGACGGTGTAAGCCCAATGCAGAAATGCCAGATGACAACTCAAGAGGGTAAAAATGTTGATGTTTGTGCTATCGAGGGTAACTTTGATGACGCTCAGACAGGTGTTAAGAAGATTTTCACAACAGCTGAGATTGTTGAAAAGCTACAAAGCAACAACAAGCTTTTCTCAAGTGCAAACTCAATCAACTGGGGTAGACTTCTACCACAGATAGTTTATTATATTTCTGCTTACTGCGACCTTGTAAACAAGGGCTCTATCACATTTGGAGATGAGGTTAACGTAGTTGTTCCAACAGGTAACTTTGGTAATATTCTTGCTGCTTACTATGCAATGCTAATGGGTATTCCATTCAAAAAGTTTATCTGTGCTTCAAACTCAAACAATGTATTAACAGATTTCATTAACACAGGTGTTTACGATAAGGGCAGAAAGTTCTACACAACAATTTCTCCATCAATGGATATTCTTGTTTCAAGTAACCTTGAAAGACTTCTATATATCCTTTCAGATGGTGACGATACAAAGGTTAAATCATATATGACAGCTCTAAAGACAGAGGGTAAATATACAGTAGACAGCCAGATTATGGACAAGCTATCAGATAAATTCTTTGGTGGCTTCTGTGACGAGGAGTCTACACAAAAGACAATCAAAGAGCTTTACGAGCAGTCAAATTATCTTGCAGATACACATACAGCTGTTGCTATCGATGTTTATGCACAGTATGTTGAGAAAACAGGCGATAAAGAAACACCTGTAATTCTTGCTTCTACTGCAAGCCCATACAAATTCTCAAAGAGCGTTCTTGGCTCAATCATTCCACAGGACGAAATCTGCGACAGCGAGTTTGATATGGTAGACCAGATGAACAAGCTAACAGGCGTAGCTGTACCAGCACCACTTGCACAGCTAAAGGATAAGGAAGTACGCTTTAACAATGTATCAGCAGTTGACGCAATGCCTGACTATGTACTAAAGGCACTAGGTATCAACTAATGTCACTGTTTACCATTGCAGATTTACACCTTTCATTTTCCACCAATAAGCCTATGAATATCTTTAACGGGTGGGACAACTACGAAGAAAGATTAGAAAAAAATTGGCGTGCATTGGTAACGGATAATGATACAGTAGTAATTCCAGGAGATATTTCGTGGGCAATGAAGCTAAACGAAACCTACGAGGATTTCAAATTCATTAACGAATTGCCTGGCAAAAAGCTACTTTTAAAGGGTAACCACGATTATTGGTGGGATACCCGAAGAAAAATCGAAAAATTCTTAGCAGAAAATAATTTCGATACAATACAAATTGTCTTTAATTCAGCTGTTGCCGTAGACAATTATGCAGTATGTGGCACACGAGGCTGGTTTTTTGACGCCGAAAGTGACAGCGACAAAAAGGTGCTTAACCGAGAGGTTGGCAGACTAAGAACATCTATTACAGAAGCACTTAAAACAGGACTTGAGCCTGTGGTGTTTTTGCACTATCCACCTGTTTATGGTGACCAGAGGTGCAATGAAATAATAGAGGTTTTAAAGGAATTTAATATAAAAAAGTGCTATTATGGTCATTTGCATGGCACTAATGTAATTAAAAAAGCTGTACAGGGCGAATTTGAGGGTATAACCTATAAGCTCGTTTCTGGCGATAGCCTAAGGTTTATGCCTGCATTAGTAAGGTAGTATACTGTTACAAATTTTTGTATTTAGGTATAGAAAAATAATACTTGTTATGTTATAATAGTGAATAGTCTACATAACAATTAGGAGGAAAATTTAAAATGAGTTTAAAATCTACAAACAACATAGAAACAAATAAGCACGAGGTTGTAGTTGAGGTTTCAGCTGAGGTATTTAACAAGGCTGTAAACGCTGTTTACCGTAAAGAGGTTAAGAAGATTAACATTCCTGGCTTCCGTAAGGGTAAGGCTCCAAAGGCTATTATCGAGAAGATGTACGGCGAGCAGGTATTCTACGATGACGCTATCGAGGCTGTATATCCAGAGGCTCTAGGCGATGCAGTTGTAGAGGCAAAGCTTGATGTTGTTGGTGTTGAGAATATTTCAGTAGAAGAGGTTGGCAAAGACGGTCTTACATTCAAGGCTATCGTAATTGTTAAGCCAGAGGTTGCAATCAGCGATTATGCTGGTATCAGCATTGTTGCTAAGCCAACAGAGGTTACAGACGAGCTAATCGATGCTGAAATCGAGAAGGTAAGAGATAGAAACAGCAGACTTGTAACAATAGAGGACAGACCAGCTCAGGACGGTGACATCACAGTAATCGACTTCGAGGGCTTTGTTGACGAGGTTGCTTTTGACGGTGGTAAAGCAGAGAACTTCAACCTAACACTAGGTAGTGGTCAGTTTATCCCAGGCTTCGAGGAGCAGATCGTAGGCAAGAGCACAGGCGAGGAGTTTACAATTGATGTAACATTCCCAGAGGAGTATCAGGCTGAGGAGCTAGCAGGTAAGCCAGCTCAGTTTAAGATTAAGCTACACGAAATCAAGGCTAAGGAGCTTCCAGAGGTTGACGACGAGTTCGTTAAGGATGTAAGCGAGAAGGAAACACTTGATGAGTACAAAGAGGAGCTAAAGGCAGAAATCGCAGAAAGACTTCAGAAAGAGGCTGACGAGGATTCTGAAAGACAGATTATCGACAAGCTTTGTGACCTACTAGAGGCTGAGGTTCCTGAGGTTATGTATACAAACAAGGTAAACGATATGATTCGTGAGTTTGATATGCGTTTGCGTTCACAGGGTATGGATATGAAGACATACCTAGAGTTCACAGGTATGGACATTAACACAATCAGTGAGTCTTACAAGCCACAGGCTGAAAAGAGAGTTAAGCTAAGACTTGCTCTTGAGAAGATTGCTGAGCTAGAGGGCTTTACAGAGGTTTCTGACGAGGATGTAGAGGCAGAGTTCACAAAGATTGCAGAGATGTACAACGTAGAGGTTGAGCAGGCTAAGAATGCAATTGCTGTTGAGGATCTAAAGAAGGATATAGCTGTTGAGAAGGCTATGGATTTCGTAAAAGAGAGTGCTGTTAAGGCATAATTATTACATCGAGTAAAACATAAATATTATAAACCTTTATGAATAATTACATTATATTTAGCCTATTATTATAAAGATAATGTGGCATAGCTTTGGGGATTTACTTATGCAGATAGCAGTCAATTGTACTGCTATCTGCAAAAAAAATATAATGTATTTTGAAAGGAATGTTTACAATGGAAATTATGAATAGTAATCTTGTGCCTTATGTAGTAGAGCAAACAAGCAGAGGCGAGCGTTCATACGATATTTTTTCACGTCTGTTAAGTGAGAGAATCGTTATGCTTACAGGTGAGGTAAACGATGCTTCAGCCAGCCTTGTTGTTGCACAGCTTTTGTATCTTGAAAGTCAGGACCCTACAAAGGATATTTCACTTTATATCAATAGCCCAGGTGGCTCAGTTACAGCAGGTATGTCAATTTACGACACAATGCAGTATATTAAGTGCGATGTTTCTACTATCTGTATGGGTATGGCTGCAAGTATGGGTGCGTTTTTGCTATCATCAGGTGCTAAGGGTAAGCGTTATGCTTTGCCTAATTCTGATATTATGATTCACCAGCCATTAGGTGGATTTAAGGGTCAGGCATCTGACATTATGATTCACGCTAACTATATTGACCGTATTAAGGGAAGATTGAATAAAATCTTGTCAGAGAATACAGGTCAGCCTATCGAGGTTATCGAAAAGGATACAGACCGTGATAACTTTATGTCTGCACAAGAGGCTTGTGACTACGGTTTGATTGATAAGGTAATGATAAGAGAATAATTTTTTAAGAGAGGAGTTGTATTATGGCGAGCAAAGATGATAAGAGAAGGCTTTGTTGTTCATTTTGTGGCAGACCACAAAGTGATTCTATAAGATTGATAGAGGGCAACGGTGTATATATATGTGAAGAGTGTATAGGGCTTTGCCAGACTATTCTTGACGATAGTAAACCACCAGTGCCAACTACACGCAAAAAGTCATCAAAAAGTGCTAAACCATTACTCAAGCCAGAAGAAATTAAAGCAAAGCTTGATGAATATGTTGTTGGGCAAGAGGATGCTAAAAAAACACTTTGCGTAGCTGTTTACAACCACTACAAAAGAATAAATAATACAGATGATGACGTTGAATTTGTCAAGAGTAATGTAATGATGTTAGGTCCAACAGGTACCGGTAAGACATTTCTTGCACAAACCTTGGCTAAAATACTTGATGTACCATTTGCTATTGCCGACGCAACCACACTTACACAGGCTGGTTATGTTGGTGAAGATGTAGAGAATATTCTACTTCGCCTTATTCAGGCAGCAGACTTCGATATACCAAGAGCCGAAAAGGGTATTATCTATATAGATGAAATAGATAAAATTTCAAGAAAGTCAGAAAACCCATCAATTACACGAGATGTAAGTGGTGAAGGAGTTCAGCAGGCACTGCTTAAAATTCTTGAAGGCACAGTAGCAAATGTTCCTCCACAGGGTGGCAGAAAGCACCCACAGCAGGAATGTCTGCATATAGATACAAAGGATATTCTATTTATTTGTGGTGGTGCCTTTGACGGACTTGAAAAGACAATGGAAAAAAGAGTTACAAGCTCAGCCATTGGCTTTGGTGCTGATGTTAAGTCTAAAGAACAGCTTTCACAAAATACCGATTGGATGAAGAATGTTGTTCCACACGACCTTGTTAAGTACGGATTAATTCCAGAGCTTATCGGAAGACTTCCTGTAATAACACATCTAAACGCTATTGACAAAGAAGGCTTTATAAAAATTCTTACAGAACCAAAGAATTCACTTGTTAAGCAGTATAAAAAGATTTTCGAGCTTGATAATGTAGAGCTTGAATTTGAAGAGGGTGCTTTGGTTGCTATTGCAGAAAAGGCACAGTCTGAAAACACAGGTGCCAGAGGCTTGCGTTCAATTATGGAGGGCATACTAATGGATCTGATGTTCAAGGTGCCATCTGATGTAACAATTGAAAAGGTTATAATTTCAGCCGAAACGGTTAAAGACCCTAGCATTGTTACAATTATCCACAACCAAGAACGAAAGCTTTTGCTTGAGGATTCTGTAGAGAAAAAAGAAGTAAAAAAACGCAGTAAGCGAAGTGACGCTTGCTAAATTAATCAACAAAATTAGGCTGTAACTATAATTTGGTTACAGCCTATGCTTGTATATTAGGGTTTTCTTTTTACAAATTTTAGAGGTGATTTTTATGCTTACACATATAGGTACACAGGTTATAGAAACAGAAAGATTAATTCTAAGACCATTCAAATATAGTGATGACGATGCTATGCTTAAATATTGGATAGCAGATGAAAAAATACAATCTCTTTATTCAGAGCCTGTTTATTCAACCAAAGAAGAGGTTAAGGGACTATTAGACAAATACATAGGCTCATATCAAAAGGAAGATTACTACCGTTGGGCAATTATAGATAAAGCAAATAACGAGTGTATAGGTCAGATAGCATACTTTTTAGTTGACAGCAAAAATCACTTTGCAGAAATTGAATACTGTATAGGCTCTGATTTTCAGTGCAGAGGCTATGCAACCGAAGCTACAAAGGCTGTTATAGATTATGGCTTTAATAGGATTAACCTACACAAGGTACAAATATGCACAAAAACAATCAATAAGCCATCAAAGCGTGTAATAGAAAAATGTGGTTTTACTTATGAAGGTACATTGCGTGATTATTTTTATATGAATAATCAATATGTCGGCAGACTATATTTTTCAATACTACGTGAAGAATACGAAAATAAAGCAAAGGCATAATATTTTGTCTTAATTAGATATATAGGTTGATAGATATGATTAACGATATTATTAAAGAATTTGAACAGTGGACAGTCAAAAATAACTGGAGCATAGAATTAGCTGATAAGCAAGAGGTCTTACCACAAGAAATTATTAACAGATATAAAAATATTCCTAAAGATTGGCTTAGCTTTATTACAAGCTTTCATATGATAATGAACGAGTCAGAGGATATGTGGTTTTTAACCTGTGACAATTTCAGAGAGGGTGAATGGAGCTACAACGAGTTTGAAATTATAAGCCTTGACGCAGCCTTTGATGATGAGGACTGGGCAAAGAATATAAAGGAATTTTGGGATAATATATTGCCAATAGTAACGAGTGTTGGTTGTGGATATGAATATTATGCCATCGAAATAAGCTCAGGTAAAATTGTTCAGGGGTTTGAGCCTGAATTTGAAGAAATTGAGTATGTAGCTGATTCCTTTACTGAATTTATAGAAAAAATTATATCTGGTGAAATTGAATTAGAAGGCTAAATTACTGTAAATCACCACAAAAGCTTTATTTACAGCAATTAAAATTTGCTTTTATGCAGATAATAAATTATAATATATATTTAAGGCAGGCTTAAAATTATTTGTTTTAAGCTAACCTTAGTATAAAGCTCTGAGTAAGGAGGTAAATTATGGAAAATAATGAAATCATAAGTGAAGAATTAAATACAATAGAAATGCCTGTTCTGGCACTTCGTGGAATGGTTGTATTCCCTAATATGCTTCTACATTTTGATGTAGGCAGAAAAATGTCTGCACTTGCAATCGAAAAAGCAATGAAAACAGACCAGCATATTTTTGTTGTAGCACAAAAGGATATAGACATAGATAAGCCATCATACGATGATTTATACGAAATTGGTGTTATTGCAGAGGTAAAGCAAATTCTAAGACAGCCAGAAAATGTAATTCGTGTAGTAGTAGAGGGTAAGCAAAGAGCACGCCTGCTTCGTCCAGGGGTAAAAAAACCTTACCTTACAGGCTGTATAGCTAAGATAGAAGAAAATAACGAAGAAACTATCGAGCAAACAGCCTTAGCAAGAGCATTAAGAGAAAACTTTGAGGATTTTCTTTCAGTAGTTCCTAAATTTCCATCTGATATTGTATATAAGGTTAATGTCTGCAAAGAAAATGGAGCATTATGCGACCTTATAGCAGGCAATTTAAGAATGGATTATAAAGTAAAGCAAGAAATTCTTGAAGAGCTTGACATAGAAAAAAGACTTAATAATCTTATACTTCATCTTGCTGAGGAAATCTATATTCTGTCAATTGAGGACGAGGTACAAAAGAAAACAAGAGAAAGAATTGACGAAAATCAAAGAGAATACTTCTTACGTGAACAGCTTAAGGTAATTGAAGAGGAGCTTAATATAGACAGCGAAGAGGCAGAAGAGGCAAACGAGTATGTTGAAAAAATTACAAGCCTGAAGCTTGCCGAAGAAAGCGAAAAGGTTCTTATTAAAGAATGTCAAAAGCTTGCAAACCTACCATCAGCATCTCAGGAGGCTAACGTTATTCGCAATTACCTTGATGTTTGCCTTGATTTACCTTGGAATACCTTTGATAAAGAGGTTATTTCTGTTAAAAAGGCAAGAAATTGTCTGGACAAAAATCATTATGGCTTAACAAAGGTTAAGGACAGAATTATAGAGGCTTTAGCTGTAAGAAAGCTTTCTCCAGATGTAAAGGGACAAATACTTTGCTTTGTAGGTCCACCAGGTGTAGGTAAAACCTCAATAGCACAGTCTATTGCCGAGTCTGTAGACAGAAAATGCCAGAGAATTGCACTTGGTGGTGTTCACGATGAATCTGAAATAAGAGGTCATCGTCGTACATATATCGGAGCAATGCCAGGTAGAATTATGAATGCAATCAGACTTGCAGAAACCTCAAATCCTGTTATCATTCTTGATGAAATTGATAAGCTTGGTAACGACCATAAGGGTGACCCAACCTCAGCCTTGCTAGAGGTGCTAGACGGTGAGCAAAACAGCAAATTTGTAGACCACTATATCGATCTGCCTTATGATTTAAGCAAGGTTTTCTTTATAGCAACAGCTAACGATTATTCAGCTATTCCAGCACCTTTGCGTGACAGAATGGATATTATCGAAATTGACAGCTATACAAGAGAAGAAAAATTCAATATTGCTACAAAGCACTTAATACCAAAGAATATGAAAAACTGTGGTATTAAGTCTACCCAGTTTAAAATATCAAAAACTGCTATCTATGATTTAATCGACAGCTATACAAAGGAGGCAGGTGTGCGTACACTCGAAAGACGTATTTCTGACCTTTTGCGTAAATCAGCAGTTAATATAGTTGATGATGAAAGCTATAAAGCTTCTATTAATCTTAAAAATATTGAAGATTTCTTAGGTCCTAGAAAGTACAAGCCAGAGGTTACTGATAAAAACGATGCTGTAGGCTTAGTAAATGGCTTAGCATGGACATCAGTAGGTGGTACAACCCTACCAATAGAGGTTGCCTTGCTTAAAGGTACAGGAAAAATAGAGCTTACAGGCTCACTTGGAGATGTTATGAAGGAGTCAGCAAAAATTGCACTTAGCTGTACACGTACAATGACAGATTCACTAAAGCTTGATCCGGATTTCTATAAAAATAATGATATACATATTCATGCTCCAGAGGGTGCTGTGCCAAAGGACGGACCATCTGCTGGTATAACAATGACTACTGCTATTGTTTCTGCGTTAACAGGAAAGCCTGTAAGAAAAGATGTTGCAATGACAGGTGAAATTACACTTCGTGGTAGGGTATTACCGATTGGTGGCTTAAAAGAAAAGGCGATGGCTGCATACAGAGTTGGAATAAAAACTGTAATTATCCCAGAGGATAATGTGTCTGATTTATTCGAGGTAGACCCTGTTGTAAAAGAGGCTGTAGCATTTATGCCAGTTTCAAATATAAAGCAGGTGCTTGATATAGCTTTGGTTTCTGAAAAGCCTTCAAAGGATAAAGCAAAGTCTAAGCAAGCATTTAAGCAAAGCAATATAGTTGAGCAAACAGTTTAATATTTTGGGTTATCTGATTAAGAGATAGACAAATTTGGGTTTGTAGGGCTAACACACAAACGTTGATAGAGAAAAACATAAAGTTTAGGTCCAGCCTTTTCAAAGGCTGGCAGGTCAAGGACAGAGTCCTTGCAGGTTTTAAGGACGGAGTCCTTAACTCATAGTTTTTCCTAAAAATGCCGTGTACACGGCATTTTTAATAATCACGAGAAGTTAAAGGGCGTTGTCTAATGTAACCAATCCCGTAGGGATTGATTGCGTAAAATCCCACGAGGGC
>JAXJTP010000162.1:0-4208 GCA_036309525.1 Acutalibacteraceae bacterium
ATCCCGTAGGGATTGATTGCGTAAAATCCCACGAGGGGTGTTACCCCGAGCAATCAATTTACTTCGTAAATTGGTTACATTCCCCCATAAACTTTTGAAAAAGTTTAATCAAAACTTTTAAGCTGTCTTTCCTTAGGTGTGAGCGACAGCTCACACCGACAAACCCAAATTTATTTGAATTTTAATTAAAAATCCTAAGGAGGCTTTGTATGATAACATTAGATAAGCTTAATTTTGATGAAGCACTACGATATATGGGCTGTAAAACAAATATGAACGATAGTCGTATATTTGATATGCTTAGTGAATGTGAAAAGCTTGTAATAGCAAACAGTGTTCCACGCTATTGCTACAAAAAATTTGATATTACACATTCAGAAAATGGTGTTGAGCTGATAAATACAAGCCTTATTCTTAGTGGAGAGGATATAAAAAGGCATTTAAATGGTTGCTTTGGTGTGGTTGTAATGTGTGCAACTTTGTCTGGTAAAATAGACAGACTAATTCGCAAGGCACAGCTTGAGGATATGAGTAAAGCAATGGCTATAAATAGTCTTGCAAGTGTAGCAGTTGAACAGCTGTGTGATAAAGCAGAGGAAGAAATTTATTCAGCATTGACTGACTGCTATAAAACGTGGCGATATAGCCCAGGCTATGGTGACTTGCCAATTACCCTGCAAAGGGATATACTTAATATACTTGACGCACCACGCAAAATAGGACTTTGCACAGATAATAGTATGATGCTTACTCCTGTTAAATCGGTTACAGCTATTATAGGCTTGTCACACTCACCAGTTTCTCCAGAAAAGCGTGGTTGCTTATGCTGTAACCTGAAAAATACCTGTCAATTCAGAAAGGTTGGAAATCATTGTGTTCAATAAATTGTTAAAGGAAAATAAATTCATAATTTTAGACGGTGCTATGGGTACACAGCTACAGGCTAAGGGCTTGAAAACAGGTGAATGTCCCGAGCTTTTAAGTATTACACACCCAGAAATAGTAGAGGATATACACCGTGCATACATCAACGCAGGTTCAATGATTGTATATACAAATACCTTTGGTGCTAATAGCTATAAGCTTGCAGAAAGTGGATATACTGTGCAAGAGGTTGTGTCAGCAAGTGTTAAGGTTGCAAAAAATGCT
The DNA here is from genome assembly GCA_036309525.1 of Acutalibacteraceae bacterium. Lineage (GTDB taxonomy): Bacteria > Bacillota > Clostridia > Oscillospirales > Acutalibacteraceae > CAG-964. The sequence goes on from JAXJTP010000162.1 coordinate 1,150, forward strand.
ACTAAGGGTACATCTGCATTAGTTGCACTGGATATAGGTCCTATAGGAAAGCTTATGGAGCCTACTGGCAGTATGAGCTTTGACGAAGCCTATAATACATTTAAAGAGGTAGTAGAGGCTGGCAAGGACGCAGATTTAATTGTTTTTGAAACAATGACAGACCTGTTAGAGCTTAAGGCTGGTGTGTTAGCTGTTAAAGAGAATAGCAATAAGCCAGTTATATGTACAATGACATTTGAAGAAAATATGCGTACCTTTACAGGGTGCTGTGTGTCATCAATGGCTATCACTCTTGAGGGCTTAGGGGTAAATGCGTTAGGTGTGAATTGCTCTCTTGGCCCTGTACAGCTACAGGGTGTAGTAAACGAGCTTGCAAAATGGACAACATTGCCTGTTATAGTTAAGCCAAACGCAGGCTTGCCAGACCCAGCCACAGGTAAGTATAATCTTAGCCCTGTTGATTTTGCTACAAGCATTGCAGAAAGTATTGTGCCAACAGGAGCCTTGATTCTTGGTGGTTGCTGTGGTACAACACCAGAATATATCAAAGAGCTTACAACAGCACTTAGCAAAATTGAGCCTGTTAAGCGTAGCAATAAGGCTGTATCGGCTGTATGCTCTGCAACAAAAACAGTAGTTATAGATCAGCCTAGAATTATAGGTGAAAGAATTAACCCAACTGGTAAAAAGCTTTTTAAAGAGGCTTTAAGAAATAACGATTTAGATTATATTCTTACACAGGGTATAGAGCAGGTAAACGCTGGTGCTGATATTCTTGATGTAAATGTAGGCTTGCCAGAAATTGATGAAGAAAAAATGATGGTAAGGGCTGTAAAGGGCTTGCAGGGTGTTGTAGATGTGCCTTTACAGCTTGATTCAACCATTCCACAGGTGCTAGAAAGTGCGTTGCGTGTATACAGTGGTAAGCCTATTGTAAACTCTGTAAACGGTGAGGAAAAATCGCTTGAAGCTGTTTTACCTTTGGTTAAAAAATATGGTGCGTCAGTTGTAGGCTTAACACTTGATAAGAATGGTATTCCCAAAACAGCTGAGGGCAGATTTGAAATAGCTAAAAGGATTGTAGAGAGAGCAAATGCACTTGGAATTGAAAACAAGGATATCTATATAGATTGCCTTACACTTACTGCTTCAGCAGAGCAGGAGGGTGTAATTGAAACCTTAAATGCTCTTGAGAGAGTAAAAAAAGAGCTTGGAGTTAAGACAGTGCTAGGTGTTTCTAATATATCATTCGGCTTGCCTAACCGAGAGCTTGTAACCTCAACCTTTTTGACTATGGCTTTACAAAAGGGTCTTGATTTGCCTATTATAAACCCTAACGTAGACGCTATGACAGGTGCAGTAAGAGCCTACAAGCTACTTGCGAATATAGATAAAAACTCTGTTGATTTTATAAAGGCGTATAATAACGCACCAGCTAAAAAGCAAGCTACAACAGCTAAAGCAGAGGTTTCATTAAGCTATGCAATAGAAAACGGACTAAAAAAAGAGGGTGCATTGGTTACAGAAAAGCTACTTGAAGCTTTTACACCTATGGAGATAATTAATCAACAGCTTATCCCTACACTTGATAAAGCTGGTGCAGATTTTGAAACAGGCAAAATATTCCTGCCACAGCTTATTCAATCAGCCACAGCTGCACAGGCTTGCTTTGAGGTGATAAAGAAAAAGCTGATAAATGAAAATTCAGCACCAGTCAGCAAGGGTAAAATTGTTCTTGCTACAGTTAAGGGTGATGTACACGATATAGGCAAAAATATAGTAAAGGTACTGCTTGAAAACTATGGATATACTGTTATAGACCTAGGAAAAGATGTTGAATACGAGGAAGTAGTAAAGGCAACCATCGAAAACGATGTAAAGCTTGTAGGTCTTTCTGCATTGATGACAACAACCTTAAAGGCTATGGAAGAAACTATTGCCTTGCTAAGAAAAAGCTGTGACTGTAAGGTTATGGTAGGTGGTGCAGTGCTTACACCTGAATACGCAGAGAAAATAGGTGCAGATTATTATAGTCGTGATGCAAAGGAAAGTGTTGACATAGCTAAAAGGGTACTTGGATAACGTGAGGGATTAAGCTATGTTTAATTATGCTTCTCTTTTGAAAAGGCTCGAGGCTATGGCTGACAAAAAGCACCAGGAATTTCATAGTAGCTTAGTGCCCGATGTTAATAATATGCTGGGTATTCCAGTGCCAAAGCTAAGAGCATTAGCCAAGGAGCTTATAAAGGAATGTGAGAATATTGACGAATATTTTTCCTGTGTTGGCAACAAATATTATGAGGAGCTTATGCTAAAGGGCATTGTAATTGGCTGTGTAAAATGTCAGTGGCAGAAAAGGCTTGATTATATCAAAGCTTTTGTACCACAAATCCACGATTGGGCAGTATGTGATACCTTTTGCAGTAGCATAAAACCACCTAAAGGCGAGCTTGCCTCCTTCAGAGAATTTATAATCCCTTATTTAAGCTCTGATAGAGAGTTTGAAATAAGATTTGCTGTTGTAATACTTTTGCAGAAATATGTAAATGATGAATATATCTATACTACTCTTAAAGCACTGGGAAATATAAGCAGTGATGATTATTATGTAAAAATGGCTGTTGCGTGGGCATTAAGTGTTTGCTTTGTTAAATACCCAGAGCCTACAACAGTACTTTTCGGTGAATATAAGCTGGATAAATGGGTACAAAACAAGGCTATTCAAAAATGCAGAGAAAGCTTAAGAGTAACCCAAGAGCAAAAGAAAGAGCTTTTAAAGCTTAAAATGTAATATTGATATGTTTAAATATTAGAATAACAAATTGGGGTTTGGAGGTGTGAGCTAACGCTCACACCAGAGGAAAGACAGCTTAAAAGTTTTGATTAAACTTTTTCAAAAGTTTATGGGGTCGAGGGGTAACACTATATGCACTAACCTAAGTTAAAGGCGTACATCTGCATACGAACACCCTTAGGACGTTTTTCAACATGACAATTTTCAGAAATATTTATAAAATTATTTACAAAATCAAAATCACTTATTTTCATAAAGCACATTA